>CACXYG010000180.1 GCA_902771745.1 uncultured Erysipelotrichaceae bacterium
CTCTTTTATAGGAAGAACCAGAAAGGTTTCCTTATATCAAGGAAATAGATAACAACTTATCATCACTGATAGATGTTATAAAAGTGATAAAAGAGGAATATCATCTCAATATCAGAGACGATATTCCTGTTATGATTCTTTTAAAAAAATCAGTACTTGAAGGTAAAAAAGACTATCTTTGCTCTTGGAAAACAAGAACAAGGATAGTCTCTATTTTATATAGTTTGTTTAGAACTTCTCTTCTAATTCTAAGATGCGATCAGTGATCCACTGGTTCATCGGAGTAGGAATATGATAGAGTTTACCAAGCTGAGCAATTCTACCATTTAAGGCGTGGATTTCCGTCTTTCTATGATTGGTGACATCCTGCCACATGGAAGTGTAGCCAGAGGTTAAACCTTCGCAGAACTTCTTGTTGAAAGCGATCAGTTCATCCGCGTTGTAGTTCATGCCTTCATGATTGGCAATCGCACAAGCTTCTCTGATAACTTCACTAGCCTTGGCCCAGCGTTCTTCATCTGCAGCAAGAGCGCCGATGGAACAGTTGTAATAAGCGGTGAAAGCGTTAGAAGCAAGATTTAGGAATAACTTGTCCCAGACGACTTTCTTGATGTTGCTTTCAATCTTGGCATCAAATGTAGCCTTGTTGAAAGCCTCAGCAATCTTACTTGCGAATTCTTTAGTGGAATCCTGATAACCAAAGACGGTGATGCCGTGATTGGCTCTGGCAACATCGTTTAAACCAAGTCTGCGAGAATTGATTCTTGTGACACCTAAGATCAGATGATCTTTATCGACAAACTCGGACATCTTTTCATCATTACCTAAACCGTTTTGTAAGGTGATGAAGTAAGTCTTAGAATCGATGAGATTCTTGTTGGCTTGTAAGGAAGCAGTTGTATAGTTGGATTTCACTAAGACAAAGACCGCATCCATCTTTTCCTCTAAGGTTCCGTTTAAATGAGCCTTAGGATAGAAAGTCTCATCCGTATTATTCTGATCGTCATGAAGGTGGATACCTTCCTTGTTGATCTTGTCGATCATCTCGGGATTGACATC
Source organism: uncultured Erysipelotrichaceae bacterium (assembly GCA_902771745.1). Classification (GTDB taxonomy): domain Bacteria; phylum Bacillota_I; class Bacilli_A; order RFN20; family CAG-288; genus Enterosoma. The sequence goes on from CACXYG010000180.1 coordinate 1,060, forward strand.
AAGGAGATGAACGTCATGATCTTTTGAAAGCAAAGAACCAAACATCAAACCTAACGCACCTGCACCAATAATACCGATTTTCATTTGTGATTTACCTCAAAGGGCATTATATAGGTATCTACGGATATTCTCAAGAAAAATAATCATGGAATTTATCAAAGAAAACCAGGTGCAAATCCTGCGTAAAATATCTATAAAAGTAGTAAGATAGATTTGGAGGAACGTGTGATGAACCCGATTTTTGTTAAGATTATTTCAAATTTTGATGTAAAGATGATAGAAAGCATGGCTGGTCATCCGAAAATTCAAGGAGAAGTATTCGCTCATGATATCTTCTCTACCTTCTATCTTTACTTAAGAAAAGATGAAAAAGAAATCGCTTTACAAAATCTGAAGAAAGAAGCTCTGGAGTTAGAAAAAGACCTGTCTCTTCTTCCTTCAATCATCAAAGATGATGCAGAGTGTCTTCGTGCTTTTAAAGAAAAATTAAAAGACTATCAAAGCGATGCTTATAGGGATGCTTTAGAAGCGTATTATCTCAAAGAAGTAGAAGGTGTCTTCGAACCATAAAAACTTCAGAATAAAGTCAGTATTATAAGAAATGTTTGTATTTTGAAAACATTTTTTCAAAATATCAAAAAAATATGGTTTCTATGCTATAGAAAGAGTATGATTTAAAAGATAAAAATTGAGGGTTAAAATATATGAAAACTTATAACGTTGGTATCTTAGGTGCAAGCGGTGCTGTCGGCCGTGAAATGCTCAAGATCTTAGCGGAAAGAAATTTCCCAATCGGTGAACTTAGACTTCTTGCCAGTGCTAAGTCTGTCGGCAAGAAACTCACCTACATGGGAAAGGAATATTCCATTCAGGAAGCTAAGGATGATGCTTTTACTGGCTTAGATATCGTTCTTGGTGCAGCTGCCAATCCAGTTGCCATCCGTTTTAAGGACAGCATTGTTAAAGCCGGCGCTTTATTCATCGATAATTCTTCCGCCTTCCGTATGGATGAAAATACACCTCTTGTCGTTCCAGAAATCAACCCGGAAGATATCTTCAAGCATCATGGCGTCATCTCCAATCCAAACTGCTCTACCATCATCACCTTGATGGCCGTCAAGGGTATCAACAAGTTATCCAAGATCAAGGGCATGTATGCTTCTACCTATCAGGCTACCTCTGGTGCTGGTATCAATGGCCCAATTGAAATGCTTGATCAGATGGAAGACTTAGTTGCTCAGTATAAAGAAACTAATGATGCTCCAATCACCTGCAAAGAAACTAACGCTAAGACTTTTGCCTATCAGATTGCTGGCAATGTCATTCCTGCCATCGGCTCTTCTGCTTATGAAGCTTATACCAAAGAAGAGATGAAGATGCAGAATGAAGGTAGAAAGATCATGCACTTGCCAGAACTTGTGGTCAACTGCACCTGCGTCAGAGTTCCAGTTGTCAGATCTCACTCTATCTCCGTCACGGTAATTACGGAAGATAAACTTACTCCTGAACAGGTCAAAGCTGCCATCGCTAACGAAGAAGGCTGTGTCTTATGCGATGATCTTGATAAGAACGTCTATCCAATGCCAATTCTTACTTCCAACCAGGATTTGGTTTATGTCGGTCGTATCAGAAATGACTTAGTCAACGACCATGGTATCACCTTATTCTGCTGCGGTGATCAGGTCAGAAAAGGCGCGGCTAGCAACGCTGTTGATATCGCCGTCAGATATATCAAAGGGGAATAATGAATCAATACCTTCTTAGCCAGCTTTCCCTTCATCCATCCATGCAGCCAGATGACATCATCAAACTTTGTTATCAGTCCTGTTATGGTGCTGAACATCTTCTAAAAGATGTAGAGGCTGCAAAAAGATATTTCTTTTTGGAGTGGGAAAGTATTGTTGCTGAAGATAAACCTCTTTACGAGGAAATTTCTCCTAATTATGTCAGGCATTATATACTATTTTACTTAAATTCGTGTTCAAATTTCAAGTTATGTTCATAAATTCGTGAACAAACATCATTTTTTGAACAAAATATTTGGTAATTTCGAAAATGTTCACTAACTTTGCAGCGTTCATAAATTCGTGAACACTAATTAAAAATTGAACAGTATGGTTA
>CACXYG010000181.1 GCA_902771745.1 uncultured Erysipelotrichaceae bacterium
CATCTTTCTGACTTTGCAGTAATACTGACCAACGGCTAAGAAATCACCAACGTGTAAGGAACCGTTCTGGACTAACAAGGTGGCTTTGGCACCTTCCTTCTTATCCAAAGTGGCTTCAATGACGCTACCGATAGCAGGAGCAGCGTTATTGGCATGGAGTTCTAAGATTTCGGCTAAGGTAAGGATACCTTCCAAAAGTTCGTCCACACCCTGGTTGCGTTTGGCGGAGATCTTGAACATCATGGTATCGCCACCCCAATCTTCAGAGAGAAGACCTAAACCGGACAACTGGGTCTTGACTCTTTCAGGATCAGCACCTGGCTTATCGCACTTGTTGATGGCAACGATGATCGGAACACCGGCGGCCTTAGAGTGATTTAAGGCTTCGATGGTCTGAGGTTTGACACCATCATCGGCAGCAACGACTAAGACGACGATATCGGTGACAGAGGCACCTCTGGCACGCATGGCCGTGAAGGCTTCATGACCAGGAGTATCGATGAAGGTGATCTTCTTACCGTTGATGACCTTCTGATAGGCACCGATTTCCTGAGTGATACCACCATGTTCGCCACCGGTGATATTGGAATGACGAATACAGTCGATCAAGGTCGTTTTACCGTGGTCGACATGACCCATAATGGTGACAACTGGGGCTCTTCCATCATTGTCGGAGTTTTTATCAAAGATAGAGGCCTTGGTAAAATCTTCTACCGCACCACCAGATTCCTTCTTGAAATCGAGGTCATTGTTGATACAGACTTCGGCGATTAAATCATCGTCTAAGACGGTATTGAGGGAAATCATTTTACCCTGCATAAGGAAACTTTTGATGGTTTCACTTGGGGAAACGTTGATTCGCTTACATAACTGATCCAAGGTCATTGGACCATTGTAGATAAAGACGCCATTTTCAACACCAGCGGTCTGCTTTTTGCCAAAGGCTGGTTTGGCACCTTTAAAGTTTTTCTTTTTAGACATATACAACCCTCCTATTTTTACTTATCTTCCTGCAAGACTTTATGAATGGCCGAAGCGAGGTTGGGATCAGTGATACAAACGGCGTTGAGAAGTTCGTATCCCAAGATGGCTTTGACATCATAACTTCCTGTATATCGATAGATGACTAGATGGGGATTCTTTTCCTGATACTTGGATAACTCCGCTTCCTTCTTTTCTGTGCAAGAAGGAAGAAGGAGAAGAAAGTCCGCTTTCTTTTTCCCAAGCATCTCTTCCATCTTTTGGCCTACATAGACGGCACGCTTGCGAAGAGCGAAGCCGAAGTAGGCGTCAAGACTATTGATTTGTTTTTCCGTGAGCATAGTTTTTCAACTCACTTTCCAACACGGCTAAGTCTTCTTTGCTGGCGTACTTTCTCAGCAAGCCTTTCTGGAAGACTTTGGCGAGTGTTTCTTCATCTCTATGAATATAGATTCCTCTACCAGGTAAGGTATCATTCAAGTCAAGAAGTAACTTACCATCTTGTTTGACTAAACGGAAAAGTTCTTCTCTGGGGAATGATTTTCTGGATAGGATATCCATACGATTGACCGACGGTTTTGGATTCATTCTTAGTTGTTATCGTAGTACTCGTCGGAATCATACTGATCCAAATCGAGATCGTCTTCATAGTTATCGTATGCTGTATCTTCATCTTCTTCCATTTCGGCAAGTTCTTCTTCGGTGTAGATTGGCATAGCTTCAACCTTGCTGGCCTGAGATGGAGCAGCAGACTTTTCTTCTTCGTTCTTCTTCCACTTCTTCTTATAGGATCTGGTTTCAGATGGGCCCTTCTTGGAAGAGATGGCCTGTTCTAATTCTTCTAAGGAGATACGTGGCTTGTTCTTGATTTCAACGTGTTCCACTGGCTTTTCTTCTTCAACTGGCTTAGCAGTTTCAGCGGCCTTAGCAACCGTTTCTTCCTTAGCAGCCTTGACTGGGTCAACAGCTGGAGCAGCTTCTTCAACGACAGGAGTTTCTTCAGCCTTAACCTCTTCAACAACAGGGGTTTCTTCGACGACTGGAGCAACTTCTGGAGTGGTTGGGATAACTTCTTCGTCGTTGACTTCTTCAACGAATTCTTCTTCCTCAACTGGAGTTTCTTCTTCAACAGCAGCTTCAGGATTCATACCCTTGATCAACTTTTCGATATCGCTGATCATGAGATACTTCAAGCCCGAGGCAATGGCATCATCCGCCTGTAAGACAGAGATGGTGCAGTGGGTGATTCTGGAAGCGAGTCTGACGTTGACACCACCAGAACCGATGGCGACACCCTGGTTACCGTTGTTGACAACAACCGTAATCTTTGGATATTCGTAATCTCTATCGAGTTCGAGTTCTTCATAGTGAACATTGGCATCGAAGAAATCTTCTGGGCAGGTTAAACCGATGACACCAGCTGGCTTCATGGCTTCGACAACCTGTAAAGCCTTGTTCATGTAGAAACGAACAACATCAACCTTTTCCGAACCGATCTCATTTAAGACGGAACGGATACGGCTGGATTCAGGACCGATACAGGTACCGACTGGATCGATGTTTGGATTGGTAGAATCAACAAAGATCTTGGTACGCTTGCCTGGTTCTCTTTCGATGGCCTTGATGGTGACGATACCTTCCTGGATTTCAGGAACGGCTCTTTCTAATAACTTCTGGACGAATTCCTTGGAAGAACGAGAGATGACAAGAGATGGTGGGTTAGATCTATCGGAGACATCCGAAAGATGGACCAAGACTCTTTCACCGACGACAAATCTGTCGCCTGGCATCTTGTTGTTCTTTCTTAAGAAGCCCTGGGCCTTGCCAAAGGAGACTTCATAAGAGTTGCCGTCCTGTTCAATACGATTGACGGTACCTTCAATAAGTTCACCGATCTTGTCCTGATAGACATTTAAGATGGCAGACTTACTGGCTTCCTTCAACTTGGACTGGAATAACTGTTTGACACGTCTGACATAGGTCTTGTCGAGTTTGGTGACATCAAACTTGATCTTGATGGTGTCGCCAAGCTTGGCGTTAGACTTGATTTCCTGAGCGTCTTCAAGAGAAATCTGATAAGCATCATCGACGATGTCATCTTCTTCCGTGACAGTTTTGATATCGTAGATGGTGAACTTGGAATAGGTGTTGGAGAAATCAATTTCGCACTTGATCAACTCCTTGGCAGCGTCATCGAGATTTCAGCAACCTGTTCGCCAGAGACATAAGAGTCCTTCTGGATGTCACCGATAGCAGCGGTAAAATCATCACTCTTGATTTTGCCAGTGATCGGCTTAGAAGCGGATTTGTAACCTCTTCTCTTCTTTGGGGCTACTTCTTCAACTTCTTCAACTTCTTCTAAAACTTCATTTTCTTCAGACATAGTTCTTCTTTCCTCCGGTTATGTCTTTATTCCTAGGCTTTATAGCCCATGTGAATCTTCTCGACGTCGTCTTTGTGTAGGACAAGCTGTTTTCTTCTACCTTTGATGAAGTAGACAACAGTCAGTTCGCCCTCATTGTAGGATAAGGCTTTGGCAGTGATGGTCTCACCCGATTTAGCCATCTTGATATCAAGATAGTGATCAAGTAGCTTAGCAGTATCTTCAAAAGGAATTTCTCTTTCACTTCCACCAGAAGATATATCTAACATGTAAGCTTCATCAAGATCCGTGATCTCATCAAGAAGCGGATTGACCTTGTCAGTATATTCCTGAATCTGATCCATGGTGATCTGATAATCTTTGTCGATCAGCACTTCCAGAACCATACCCATCTGTTCATCGTTGTAATAGCGAACAGATACGAGGTCTAAATCGAGTTCTTTTGCCGCTTGGGCCAGTGTCTCTTTGACTTTATCTAATGTGCTTAGTTCCATCCCTACCTCCTTGGATAAAAGAAAGAGTGGACCCCAAACAGAAGGGTCCACTCTTAATTTTCATTAAGAATGTTGCATGCAAATGCATGGTCAGTAGCACTCTGACTGGGATATTCTACCATCTTGGAGAAACAACTTCAATAATAAATATATATAAATTATAATATTTTTATTCTTTTTCTCTTAATATTTAGACTTTTTGTAACGATAAAAAATGATCCTTAATTGTAAACTGAAGTGATAATTATCAATGACAGAAAGAACCTATTGGGCTAGCCCAATAGGTTCCGCACCCTGATACGTGGTATTCTATTCT
>CACXYG010000182.1 GCA_902771745.1 uncultured Erysipelotrichaceae bacterium
ATTGCCAAGGAGATCTTTGACTTCACGGGCGAGATGCTGGGTAAGAAACTTGCTGACTTTGTGGCATTCTCCGCTCCGGAGGCAATCATCCTGTTTGGTGGTCTGACCAAGTCCGGCCACTGGATCATGGATCCTATCGAGAAAGCGCTCAACGACAACGTTATGCCTCTCTGGAAGGGAAAAGTCAAACTGCTCGTTTCCACCCTCAAGGATTCGGATGCCGCTATCCTCGGTGCCAGCTCGCTGGCGTGGGATATTGCCGCACAAGCACCTATGAAAAATTAATCAGCCGAACTTGGCTAATCTCATGATTCGTATTCATCAGCCGAACTTGGCTGATCGTTAGACAGGATGCTTCGTATATTATACCAGTTCCCTACGTGGATGCAACACTTGTACCGCGGTGTCACATGGCGCCGCGATGCAAGTGTTTTGCATGACGGCAAGCCTGTGGTGTATCTCACCTTCGACGATGGCCCGATACCAGAAGCCACACCTGCCATATTGGATATACTCAAGCAATACGATGTCAAGGCTACATTCTTTGTCGTGGGGGACAATATACAAAAGTACCCGCACATATATGCGCGCGAGTTGGCAGAAGGTCACCGTGTCGGCAACCACACTTTCCATCACATCAAGGGCACGAAGTTCTCACTCGGCGATTACCTCCGCGACATCGATGCCTGCGAGCAAGCTATATCTACTCATTCCCTTCCCTTCAGGGAGAGGACAGGGGTAGGCCTCTTTCGCCCACCATACGGCAAGATGACATTCCGCCATCGCCATACCAACAGCCTGAGCAAGACCCTGACCAAGAGGACCAGCAGTGGCATCCACACCTGGGGTATGACCATATTCAGGATGACCAGGAGTCAAGGAATCTAACTGTCTGAACTGCTGTAACTGTTCCATTGGAATCGCATAACCAGAAAGGTGTAATAAGGAATAGAGTAAAGCAGAACCGTGACCGGCAGAGAGAACAAATCTGTCGCGGTTGATCCATTTTGGATCACTCGGATCGACAACTAAATGTCTGGTGAATAAAGTGTAGAGGATAGGAGCGGCGCTAAGACACATGCCTGGATGACCAGAATTGGCTTTCGTAATGACGTCTAAGGAAAGTCCACGTAAACTCGCAAGAGCGATCTTATCGTACTTCATATAAGTAATATCTCCTTCAGTGAACACTATTCTATCAAAATAAATTTGATAGTAATAGAAAGAAAATTCATAATCATAATTTTGCAAACGTTTTCAATAATTTAGATGGTCAAAGAAGAAAAAATGAAGAAAGAAAATTGTCACTTGTTCAATTATTTATAGAACAAAAGAAAAGCAGATGGAACAAGTCCATCTGCATCTAAGATCTTTTTCATTTTCCCTTATGTCAAGGTGGAAACCGCAACGGACCTCTGGGATTCCTGCTTATAGTAGGCCTTCAACGCCGGGTCGGTTTATGAGCCTCCGTAGCAAATGTGTCGGAAATGCGCATATATCCTAGACAATTTCATTATAGTGAGAATCGATGGATTATGCAACATGGACACATTAATCTTCGGGATAATTCTTCAAGAAATCACGACCCTTAATGGTCTCAGTTGTGGCTAAAGATGGGAAGTTTTGCTGTCTTAGGGCTTCGGAGAGAACAATGGCGACGGAGTTTGACAAATTGAGACTTCTGGCATTGATAGCCATCGGGATTCGCATGGTGCGATCATAGTGTCCTTTTAAGACTTCTTTGGGGATGCCAGTAGATTCTCTACCAAACATGAACCAATAGGATTTGGCAGGATCACTAACAGAGTAATCCGAGTAAACTCTCTCCGAATATCTGGTGACATAATAGCCCTCTTCATGTCCGTGGACAGATAAGAATTCATCGATGGTATCAAAGCGTTCAATCGGGAACCCGACCGCGTAATCCATCTCTGCTCTTCTTAAGTTCTTATCAGATAATTCAAAGGTCAAAGGGCCGATGATCGTCAGCTTAGCATCCAAAGCCATACAGGTGCGGATGATGTTTCCGACATTGGCTGGCTTTTCTGGCTGGAATAAAACAATACGGTTCATCTTATTCTCTGACTAATGGTTCACACTGCTTCTTTAAGTAGGCGAGCAGTTCAGGATCGTTCTCGACAAGTGGGGAGAGTTTTTCTTCGACCATCTTGGAGTAGTCGTTAAACCATTTGATTTCATCATCGGTAAGCATCGAGATATCAATACCACGTCTATCATATGGAGCATAGGTGATGGTTTCAAAACCATAGAAGATACCATCATCGGTCTCATAGGCAGGAACGACAAGTAAGTCATTCTCTAAACGGATACCATACTTATGGGCTTTATAGACACCAGGTTCGACGGTGATGATATGACCAGGTGCTAACTGACCATCATCAAAGACACCTTCTCTATGATAATATCTAAAGCCGATTGGACCTTCGTGGACACAAGACATATAACCGACACCATGACCGGTACCACACTTGTAGTCCAAGCCTTCTTTCCACATGATCTCACGAGCGGTGATATCCAGTTCATGACCAGAACAACCTTTTTCAAAGACAGAAGTTGTTAAGGAGATTTGAGACTTTAAAGTCAAAGTGTAATCATGCTTAACTTCTTCAGAGACATGCTTAGAAACAATGAAGGTACGAGTGGTGTCAGTCGTACCGCCATAATATTGACCACCAGAGTCAACAAGTAATAACTGGTTGTTTAAAGTAAGATGGGCAAACTTCTCCTTGGTTGGCGCATAATGCATCATCGCAGCATTGCTATCCACAGCGGCGATGGTGGTGAAGGATAAGTCGAAACATTCTGGATGAGAGCGTCTGCTCTTATCGATGTATTCGGCGCAGTTCTGTTCAGTTAAGGAGCCGTTAGAGACTTCATCATCGACGTGCTTCATCAACTTTAAGACGGAGACACCATCGATGGCGTTGACTCTCTTCATGTTCTCGATTTCGACTTCGCCCTTGATGGCTTTCTGCTTGATGGTTGGGTTGTTGGCAAAGACTTTCTTCTTTAAGATAGAACAGATACGAGCGTTGGTCGTATTCTTATCGACCAAAGTTGGGACATCCTTCTTTTCCTTCAAGAAGTCATAGAAGGAAGCATAATCTCTATTATCCAATGAATTGTTCTCAGGTTTGTTTCCTGT
>CACXYG010000183.1 GCA_902771745.1 uncultured Erysipelotrichaceae bacterium
CGTTAGACTACCTTTTTTTTTTTTTATAAATGAACGTGATGAAGATGTTATCCCAACCCGGTCAATACGCATCTGACAAGAAGTTAGATGTCATTTATCATGCCAAATATCTCGATAAAGAGACAGGAGAAATGGTCACAAAAGATCAGATCATCAAAGGGATGAGAATCCTTGGACCAGTAAGAAGTCAGAATCAGATTGAAATCTCCATGACGGAAGCAAGAGCCTTAAAGGCTAATGTTCCGGTTCGTGAATCGGGTGACTTAGAAGGCTCTTGTCCTGTCACCTTATACAATCCGAAAAACGGAAGAAAATTTGAATGCGATAAAGGTATGATTGTGGCCAAACGTCATATCCATATGTCACCCAAAGATGCAGAAGAATTCAACGTCAAGAATGGTGATATCGTGGCTGTTAAGATCATCTCTAGCAATGGAAGAAGTGCAATTCTTGGTGATACCGTTATCCGCGTCTCTGATAAGTATGCTTTAGCCATGCATATTGATACGGATGAATCCAATGCGGTTGGTGGAGCGGCGACCGGAGTAGAAGGTTATATTGTGAAAGTGGAAGCGTAATATGCCGAATTTATTAACTCATTATTTATTTGTAAAGCGTTTTACATTGAAAGTGGAAGAAATCAATCGTCGTTATCCCAACTATCAATCCTTCTTGACGAATAATTTTGAGTATCTTTCTTTGGGCACCCAGGGTCCTGACCCGCTCTTTTATATGGGTATCATTCCCTTTTGTGGTCTTCATATTCCTACTGCTTTAAAGAAGTATGGCAATAAGATTCATAAGTTAGATGGCAAGAAGTATTTCCGATTCCTTGTCGAACAGTGTTATAGAATCGTGGAATCGGATAATGGCGATGAGGAAAGACGCTCTTTCCAAGCTTTTGTCTTTGGTCAGTTTGCTCATTATCTGTTAGACCGCGAATGTCATCCTTATGTTCTTTATAAGACCGGGTTTGACGAGGATGGAAAAATCACAGGCAAATATCATTATTCGCACGCTCATTTTGAAGCTCAGATCGACTTCTGTCTGGCTAAGAAATTCAAGATGGATTACTTCTTGACCGATCCTCAGGATATCTTGAATAGCCATCATCATCCTCTGTCCTTGATCGACTTGAACTTTGTTCCAGTCATCAAGAGAACCTTTAATGATGAGAAACTTCCTAAGGATATGTATTCCAATGGTTTAAACAACATGAAACGTTGGTTATCCTATTCCAATCACGGACATGCGATAAGAGTTGCTTTCTTTGGAAAGACCAATTTATCAGCAACAAGATTACCAAAAGAAGTCAAAGAAGATGTCTTAAATGAACAAAGAGGTCTATGGCTGGATCCGGTGACGGGTGAAGAACATTATGAATCCTTCATGGAGTTGAATTCCAAAGCCTTTGAAATTCTTGAACAGGTCTATACCGATATCATCAAATACGGTTTCAATTATGAGACCTTCAGCAAGTATATCGATGGCCGAAACTACTATGGCACCCCTGTTGATCAGAAGTGGATTTACAAAGAAGAAGACAATAGCAAGAAGTAGCCAGTCGGTTACTTTTTTTTCTTTAGAAAAAATATTATCATTTTGGTACACTTTCTTTTCTAGTAGTGTTATAATTCTTTCCGTTCATAAAGAGTGCGGCGAGGGACCAAGCCCAACGACCCGTCAGCAGCGTGCCACGAAAGTGGAAATGTGCTTCAGCTTGGACCGATGGGCTAATTATGAAACTGTGCCCATTGGTAACAATGGGCTTTTTCAAAGAAATGATTCGTCTTTGTATCAGCCTATCTGATTATGGTACGTTTTTGGAGGTTTGCTATGGTTCAGACATTTGAGTATCAGCCACAGGGTGTATGTTCCCGTCTTATGGTATTTTCGATTGATGATGAAACAGATATCATCACCGATTTCACAGTCATTGGCGGATGTAACGGAAATCTCAATGGCATCAAACGTCTGATCATCGGCATGTCTGCTCGTGATGTTGCTTCTAAGCTATCAGGTACGACCTGTGGCTATAAGAGCACGTCTTGTCCAGACCAGCTCAGCAAAGCCTTAGAGAACTACCTTGCAAGAAAGGAGAATGCAAAATGACAAAAATCAGAAATCTTTTTACATCTGAATCTGTTTCCGAAGGCCATCCTGATAAGGTCTGCGACCGTATCAGTGACGCCATCCTTGATGCCGCTTTAGAAGTCGATCCCTTATCCAGAACCGCGGTTGAAACCTTAGCGACCAGAGAGAAGATCATCATCTCTGGTGAAGTGACTACCACTGCTAAGTTAGATTATGAGAAGATTGCTCGTGATGTCGTTCGCTCTATCGGTTACACCAGTCCCGAACTTGGTATTGGTGCTGACAGCATGGAAGTGGAAGTCAACATCACCACCCAATCTCCTGACATCGCTCAGGGTGTCAACCACTCCATGGATACTTCCTCTATCGGTGCTGGTGACCAGGGTATCATGTTTGGTTATGCGACGGATGAGACGGAAAACTATATGCCTCTTCCCTTAGTCATGGCTCATAAGATGGTCCGTTATGCCACGGCTTTAAGAAAGAATGGCGAATTGAAGTTTGCTCGTCCTGATATGAAGTCTCAGGTGACGGTTGACTATACTGATCCTGAAGATATCAAGATCAGTGCCGTTGTCTTCTCTTGTCAGCACAATCCTGATATTGAGATTGAAGAGTTGAGAAAACAAATCAAAGAAAAGGTTCTTCTTCCTGTCATCGCTAGCTTTGGCTATCCGATGGCTGATGATATCCGGTTCTTCATCAATCCAACCGGTAAGTTTGTCATCGGTGGTCCTCTTGGTGATACTGGTCTTACGGGAAGAAAGATCATCGTCGATACTTATGGTGGAAGTGCCCCACATGGTGGTGGAGCTTTCTCCGGCAAAGATCCAACCAAGGTCGATAGAAGCGCCGCTTATGCTGCCAGATATGCAGCCAAGAACATCGTCGCTGCCGGCTTAGCCAGACGCTGTATGATTCAGTTATCTTATGCGATTGGTGTTTCTGAACCAGTTTCTATCTCTCTTGAAACTTATGGTACCGAAACGGTATCCAAAGATGTTATCCTAAAAGCGTTGATGGAAGATAAGGTGTTCGATTTTACTCCAGCG
>CACXYG010000184.1 GCA_902771745.1 uncultured Erysipelotrichaceae bacterium
GCTTCTTTATCCGCCTGGGAAGAAAAACTGGAACCTTATCATTTTGCTCGTTGTAACTCTTATACTTTGGTCAATTTGAAACATGTCACCAGTGTGGAAGGTGATGTGTTGATGATTCATAACGAAAAATTACGCTTTTCCAGAAATAAGAGAACAGCTTTCTTAAATACCTTTGCTCAATATATCGGTGGAACCAAATGATAGTTTTTGATTATATCAGCACTTTGCTTATGGCAAGTGAAATCTTTGCTGCTGAACTTCTTTTCTTGTGGAAGGCACCACGAAGAAGTTACTTTTGGATGCGATTGATTTCTTCTTATGTGCTGATGATGGCTATCACGTTTGAGATTCAATTGATCTATACATTGGTTTCAGGACATGCGGTCAGCTATGGTGAACCAGTCAGTGTCGATATCTCTATCTTCAAGTTTCTCTTCTATTTGGTGATTTTTGCGGAATCAATCGTCTGTATGTTTGTCACCTTTAAAGTTTCTCTGTTTACTGTCTTGATGTATTGTGCGGGTGGTTATGCGTCACAGCACATCGCTTCGAATATCACTTATCTCATCCATTATATTCCCAACAATGACACGGTCTTCCATTATGTCTGGGTTCAAATCGCGATTGAAATCGCCATCTTCATCTTCGTCTATGTCGCGACTTTTGCTCTGTTTGTTTACGATAAAGAGATTGTTCCTGGTAAAGCAGAAAAGATGAAAAAGAGAATCTTTTTCTCTTTGTTTGTCATCTTTGTCTGCGTCGGTCTTAGCCGACTTACCAGAGATAATCAGGATCGTAATACCATCTCTGTATTAGCTGAATCTTTATATGCCATCATCTCTAACATCTTCGTTTTGCTTTTCTTGAATACCTTGACGAGAAATGATGTCATGGAAGAAAAGGTGGATATCATGGAAGAAATGCTTCATCGTGAAAAGCAACAGTATCTCCAATCCAAAGAAAACATCGAACTTATCAATATTAAAGTTCATGATCTTAAACATCAGATTAGACGTTTGAGACAAGATAACAGCGATGAGAATTTCCGGGAAGTTGAACGTGCGTTACGTATTTATGATTCTCATTACAAAACGGGTAACGATGCGTTAGATGTCATCTTGACCGACCGTTCCTTACAGTGTGAAAAGAACAAAATCACACTGACTTGTGCCTGTAATGGAAAAGATTTGAATTTCATGGAAGAATCTGATATCTACTCCCTTTTTGGCAATGCCTTATCTAATGCGATTGAATCCGTCTCGGGAATACAGGATGAGGATAAACGCTGTATCTCGTTAAATGTTCGTTCAAACAGTGGACTGTTATCTATCCACGTCGAAAACTATTACCAGGGAGAAATCGAGTTTGAAAATGGGCTTCCTAAGACCAAAAAAGACCAGTCCTGGCATGGTTTTGGTATGAAATCCATGGCGTTAATCGCCTCCAAATACAAAGGCTCTCTCACTTCTACAGCGGTCGAAGATATCTTTTATCTCGACGTAATTTTGCCCATCAATAATTCAAAATAACGATGTCCTCACGTCGCTTCAACGACAACTTACGACACATTCCTTGTCAGATGAAAGCCCTAACAATTAGAATGGGACCACAACAAGCACAAGGGGGGAAAACATATGAAAAACAAAGGCTTGTGGCGTGGCTTGACGTTTGTTTCAGCTATGCTTTTATCTGTGGGTATCACCACAGGTATGACTTTGGAGAACTTTAAAGGTCAGATTGACTCTGCTTTAGGCACACAATCTTCCAAGATGGTCTCCGAAGATGACGGTTCCTTGTGGAACACATTCGTTCCACCGGAAGAAGTGATGACCAGTGGCAAGGTCGATACCAAGAAACTCATCAAAAAGTTCATTGAGTACGGCCGTCGCCAGGCTAGCGGTGGTGCTGTCTTATTGAAGAACAACAACAACGTTTTACCATTAGCCTCTGGTACTAAGGTCACCTTATTGGGTATGAGATCCCATAAGATGATTCAGGGTGCGGCTATGGGTATGCCAATTGAAGGTCCTGTCATTCCTTTAGAAGATGCTTTGAACAAGGATGTGACCAGAACAAACTTCAGAGATGTTCACAATTCCGCTTCCACTTCTGGTGGTGGATGGGGTGGCGGTGTTGCCACACCAGTCGAATACACCGATTTGGATGATTATGATTTTGCAGAAGTCGGCGGTGCCGGTGCTGGCTATGAACTCAATCCAGAAACCATCGCTGCTTATCACGCTTTGGAAGACACCATGGGTGTCACCAACAAGGGTCCAAGACAGTCCAGAAGCTTTGATCCATTAGAACCATCTATCGATCAACTTGTCGCTGCTAATGCAAACTTTGAATCTTCTTTTGCTAACTATAATGGCGCAGCTATTGTCGTCGTCGGCAGACCTTCTGGTGAATCCACTGACTACTTGCCAGGCGCTGTCAAGGAAGGCTTGGGTTTCACTGAACCATTATAGCTTACCCAGAACGAAAAAGACATTATAGCCAAGGCAAAGGCTAATTTCCAGAAAGTTATCGTTTTGGTCAACACCTCTTCCCAAATGGAACTTGGTGATCTTGCCAATGATGATCAGATCGACTCCATCTTATGGGTTGGTCAGCCAGGTAACTATGGTACCTTAGGTATCGCGGATATTCTCTCTGGTAAGGTTGCACCTTCTGGTGGTTTATCTGATACGTATGCGACAAGTAACTTGTCTGCTCCAGCCATGCTCAACATGGGCGATTTCACTTTCTCCAATGCTGATCAGATTACTAGAAGTAACTCCACGAAGTACACCGTGGAAGCCGAATCCATTTACACTGGTTACAAGTATTATGAAACCAGATATGATGATATCGTCAACAAGAGAGGCAACGCCTCTTCCAACAAGGGTGCAACTCAGGGAGAAAGTAATTGGGATTATACCAAGGAAGTCACTTGGGGCTTTGGCTATGGCATGAACTATGGCAAAGGTTTTAAGCAGGAATTCGTCGGTGAACCAACCATTATCCATAAGGGTCATGATTTCTCTATGCAGTTCAAGGTCAAGGTTACTAACCTTGATGATACGATCACTGGTAAGAGCAATATTC
>CACXYG010000185.1 GCA_902771745.1 uncultured Erysipelotrichaceae bacterium
TTTTATGACCACAAGTGCAAATTTGTGGAGTAAAAACGAACTTCGCTTTATAATAGTAAGGTTAGGGAGGGATGAGTCAGGATGAATGAAATATATAGAGACTATATCGTCGTGAAAGGGGCGCGAGAAAACAACCTCAAAAACGTCGATGTCACCATTCCAAAGAATAAACTCGTGGTCTTTTCCGGTGTCTCTGGCAGCGGTAAATCCACGTTAGCTTTTGATACGATTTTTGCCGAGGGTCAAAGAAGATATGTGGAATCCCTATCTTCCTATGCCCGTATGTTCTTGGGTGACTTTTCCAAACCCGATGTCGATTCGATCGACGGTCTTGCTCCGGCGATTTCCATCGATCAGAAGACCACCTCTCATAACCCTCGTTCCACGGTTGGTACCGTCACTGAAATCTATGATTATTTAAGACTTTTATATGCGAGAGTCGGTGTGGCTTATTGTCCACATCATCATATCCCGATTCAGGCTTCCAGCTTACAGCAGATCTTCAACGCTGTCAGCAACCATCCAGAAGGTAGTAAGATCACCATTTATGCACCGGTGGTCAAGAATGAAAAAGGTACTCACCTTGCCACCATGTCGAAATTCTTCAGCGCTGGTTTTACCAGAGCCAAAATCGATGATGCGCCATTGAAGAGATACGAGGAATTGCCTGCTTTAGATAAGAACTTGAAGCACACGATTTCTTTTGCCATCGACCGTTTGTTATTAAATGCGGAAAATAAGGATCGTTTATTTGATTCTTTAAGAACAGCTTTGGATTATGCCGGTGGCTATGTCTCCATTGATGTCGATGGAAAAGAGACGTTATATAGCGAACATCAATCCTGTCCAATCTGCGGATTCTCTGTTCCACCTCTTGAACCACGTCTGTTCTCTTTTAATAACCCACTTGGTTGTTGTCCAGATTGTCATGGTCTTGGTGTCACGATTGAAGCTGATCCAGAACTGTTGGTTGCCGATCCTGAAAAGTCGATTGATGATGGTGCTTTAGCCTGTTTACCAAAGCACAATCACGACACCATCGAATGGAATGATTTCTACGCTGTCTTGGATAAATATAAGATTTCTACCAAGACACCATTCAACAAACTTTCTCAGAGACAAAAAGACATCATCATCTATGGTCCACCTGAACCGGTTCAGTATGTCTATACTTCCAGCAATGGTTCGAAGATCAACAAGAATGTCACCGAAGGCTTGAAAGCCAGAATTGACCGTTTATATAACTCCACCAAGTCCGAATGGATGAAGCAGTGGTATGGTACCTTCATGTCAGAGACGGAATGTCCAACCTGTCATGGGGCTAGATTAAATGAGATGGTCTTATCCGTTCAGGTTGACGGGTTAAATATGGATCAGTTGACCAGAATGTCCTTAGTTGATATCTATAACTTCTTTGTGAACATTCATTTAACTGAAATGCAGCATAAGATTGCGGATTTGATCATCACCGAAATCAAGAACCGTCTGAAGTTCCTGATCGATGTCGGTTTGGATTATTTGACCCTTGCTCGAGAAGCCTCCACCCTTTCTGGTGGTGAATCCCAGCGTATTCGCCTGGCGACTCAGATCGGTTCTCGATTAACGGGTGTTCTTTATGTCTTAGATGAACCATCTATTGGTCTTCATCAAAGAGATAATGATAAACTCATCAACACTTTAAAAGAGATGAGAGATTTAGGTAACTCTTTGGTGGTTGTTGAACATGATGAAGACACGATTCTTACTGCCGATTATGTCGTTGATATCGGTAAGGGTGCTGGTGATCATGGCGGTGAAGTCATCTTTGCCGGTTCTCCAAAGGAATTGATGGAAAATAAAGAATCTCTTACGGCGGATTATCTCACCGGTCGAAAGATGATTCCTCTTCCGCCGATGACAAGAACTTTCAGCAAGAAGTTGACTATTCATAAAGCGCATTGTCACAACTTGAAGAATATCGATGTCGATATTCCAATCGGTGTCTTTACTTGTGTCACCGGTGTCTCTGGTTCTGGTAAATCTTCCTTGATTGATGACTGTTTGTTCAAGACGGTCAAGAGCGAACTCGGTTTTAAGACCGACCGCGGGGAATGTGAAAAGATTGATAACGTCAAATTGATTTCCAAAGTTATCAATGTTTCTCAAGAACCTATCGGTAGAACGCCAAGAAGCAACCCGGCGACCTATATCAAAGTCTTTGATGATATCCGTGAACTTTTTGCCTCCACGAAGGAAGCCAAGATCAAGGGTATGAGCAAGTCGATGTTCTCCTTTAACGTCAAGGGCGGCAGATGTGAGGCCTGTCAGGGCGATGGTGTCAAACGTATCTCCATGAACTTCCTTCCAGATGTCTATGTGGAATGTGATGTCTGCCATGGCAAACGTTATTCTGATGATGTCTTAGATATCAAGTACAGAGGTAAATCGATTGCCGATGTTTTGGATATGAGAGCGGAAGAGGCTTTAGAGTTCTTCGCTCCGATTCCATCTATCAAGAAAAAACTGCAGACTCTTGTAGATGTCGGTCTTGGTTATATGAAGCTTGGACAGCCTTCGACGACGATCTCTGGTGGTGAAGCCCAGCGTGTCAAACTCGCCTATGAACTAGAAAGACCAAATGATGGTCATACGCTTTATATCCTGGATGAACCAACCACCGGTTTACACCCATATGATATTGAGAAATTGGTTAAGGTCTTAAATCGTCTTGCCGATGGTGGCAATACGGTTGTGGTCATCGAACACAATCTTGATGTCATCAAGTGTGCGGACTACATCATCGATCTTGGTCCTGAAGGTGGTGATAGAGGTGGTACTGTCGTCTTCCAGGGTAAGGTCAAAGATATCATCAACTGCAAGGAATCTTATACTGGAAAGTATCTCAAGCGTGAGATTGAAAAAGATAAGTATTCCATGCTCCATTTTAACGACTAGAACGTGTCGTTTTCCAAAAGGTGAGACCTTGCGGAAAACGACATTTTTCCCTTAATTGTAAACTGAAGTGATAATTATCAATGACAGAAAGAACCTATTGGGCTAGCCCAATAGGTTCCGCACCCTGATACGTGGTATTCTATTCTAG
>CACXYG010000186.1 GCA_902771745.1 uncultured Erysipelotrichaceae bacterium
TAATGAAAAATATAATGATAATACTCCTTCACAGGGTTTCTTCCCTCGAAGTGAATTAAATGACTGGTTACCCATCTGGGAGAAAATTGTTTTCCTTCTATTTGGTTTTATCGGCATGCGTTTGATTACCATGTTGGTGAAAAGAATCATCATTCTTACACCGCTGGTTGTCATCAAGGATGGCATTGCCACCTTAACCACCTTTGGCTCGGCTTTCTTAAACTTCTTGATCTACTTGATCGTCATGCTTGGTTTCCTCGCTTTCCTCTTCTTTGATAGAAGAAAGACGTATCAACGTCTGTTTAAGGATTTTGCCAAACCGGAAACCTACATCTGGGCAGCCATCGGCTTTGGTCTCGTCTTTGCTAGTCAGACCATTCTTGGAAACTTATTCAATCTCATTCCCTGGTATGGAACAGGTGCCAATCAGGATGCGGTTAGCAAGATCACTCTTGCACAGCCTCTCTTGATGATCATCACCACCGTCATCTTTGCTCCTTTTGTGGAAGAACTGACCTATCGTATCGGTATTGTTGATACCGTCGGCCATAAATATAAGTTCCGTTGGCTAGGTATCGCCACTTCTGCCTTACTCTTTGGCCTAATCCATATTGATATCATCACCCCTTGGATGGAGATGACTGAAGCTTTGGCTGAGGGTGTTAGTGATATTTCTTCTTATCGTTATCAGATCTATACGGAATTATTAAGTCTTCTCATCTATGTCTCAAGCGGTTTTGCTTTAGCCTTCACTTATGCAAAAAGTGGTAAAATCGCCTCAAGTATGACAAGTCACATGGCCGTCAACATCTTATCGATGATCTCGATATTCGTCTCTGCGGCTATACAAAATGGCGCTGCCACTTCTTCTAGTTCCCAGATGTTTTTCTTAGGATTTTAATCATGGATAATCAACAGTCAAAAACCTTTGGTATCTCTGGTTTCTGGTTAAAAGTGATTGCGGCGATACTGATGACACTAGATCATGTCGCCTTATTATTTATTTCCAGAGGCAATGGAGATATTCCAACTAACTACTATATTCTTCGTGCTGTTGGCAAGATGGCTTTTCCGATTTTTGCCTTTATGGCAGTCGAGGGCGCTTATCATAGTAAAAATGTACCTTTATATCTCTTAAGGTTAGGTTTCTTTGCTTTATTACTGGACGCTTTTGGTTTTTCTTTTGGTGCGATCAACGGATTACCAGTGGCGGATAACCCCATGGTTGGTAACGCCTTTATGGATATGTTCATGGGTGTCTTACTGATTACCTTATTAAGAAGAAAAGATACTTATTCCTTATTTGCTATCATCCCTTTAGCTTATGAAATCTTATCAGATTTAGACACCGGTACAGCTTGGGGAACGATCTTCAAATCCGATTGGGGAACGTTTGCTATCGTCTTATTTGCCATGTTCTTCCTAGCCAGAAAAATCACCGATTCCTATTTAAAAAACAAAGCCTTAAAAGAAGGTTTACAAGAAGATACTTATCTTGGTGAAGAACCAACAAGATATTATAAGATAACGGAAGCGATTGCTCTTGTCATCACCGAACTCGTCTTCTATTTCATCTATCGAGTCAATTACACGGCCTTCTTCATTCCCAATGAATTCGTTCCCATCGGTACTTTTTCTACTTTGGCTTTCATCTTTATTCTTCTATATAATGGAAAAAGAGGTTTCCATAATAAAATCATTCAATATTCCTTCTATGCCTATTACCCTCTTCATCTAGCCATCCTTGGTATCATCTCCATGTTCTGTGGTGTCCTAGCAAATATTCATGCGTGAGCAAATCAGTTGCATGCAATTTAAATATCATATATGCTATAGACAGAATTTATAACGGAGGTTTATAAATATGATTAAAATTTTAGAAAAATTAGAAGATTTCGTCACTATCATCAAGGAAGACAAAAACGTCTTAGTTGATTTCTACGCCACCTGGTGTGGTCCATGCAGAATGATGGGCCGTGTCATGGAAGAAATCGAAGACGATGAAAAGGATATCACCTTCTTAAAGGTCGATACCGATGAATTCCCAGAGATTGCTCAGCAGTTCGGCGTCATGTCCATCCCAACGATGGTTCCATTCAAGGATGGCAAGAGAGTCTATGCTGTTGTCGGCGGTGCCAAGGAAGAAGTCATCATGGGTGCTTTACCAGAAGATGCCTTCAAGGAAGTTTTAAACGATACTTTCCGCGCCTAATCTTACTAATTGATATTTATCGTAACCTCAGCCACCTGCAAGGGTGGCTTTTGGTTTGCTTCAAGAATTATCTATCTCATATTTCTGTTTATCGGTTGTTATACACACGTTAATTTACAACGATAATATGCCTTTTGATATATTCCTTTGGGCTAAAATCGCCCTGATTTACGCAAAAATATACGATAGTTCCGAAAGAAGATGGAAATAGAAAGAATCGCGAAAAAATCAAAAATTGTGGTACATATATTTTATTATGTGGTAAAATTATAGCAATGAATAAAGGAGATTATTTATGACCGAAGAAGAAAAGTTGGCTAAAAAGAAAGCTAAAGCTGAAAGAAAAGCCAAAGGCGAAGGCTTAGTTGCCGAATTCAAGAAGTTTATCACCCGTGGTAATGTTCTTGATATGTCTGTTGGTGTCATCATGGGTAGTGCGTTCAACGCCATTGTCACTGCCTTGACGAACATCTTATTATCCGTTGCTACTTGGGCTGTCCCTGGTGGTTTAAAAGGTTTGGTTACTGTCTTACCAGCTGTCAATGATGCGCAAAGGGGTGCGGGATTCTTAGTGAACGGTGTCACCCAGCACTTCCAGTCCTTCACGACTGCTGATGTCAACCAGAGAGTCATTGAATTTGCTGCTAATCAGGGTGTCGATGGTTTGACTACCGAAAGTGCTACCTTCTTACAGTGGAAGACTTCCATGTTAAGCTTATACACCTTACATGGTACTACCTACACCTACAACATGTCCGCTGTCATCGACTGGGGTACCTTCATCAATGCGATCATTTCCTTCTTAACCATATAGTCACCCCTTTTTTTAGCAATAGTATGG
>CACXYG010000187.1 GCA_902771745.1 uncultured Erysipelotrichaceae bacterium
GGAAAAATATGAGCTCGGTCAGGCTGCCGATTATGTCTATGGCTTTGTCTATGATGAATTCTGCTCCGATTATCTTGAATACACCAAGGTCACCCTTCAGGGCGATGATGAACAAGCCAAGAATGCGACCCTAAATGTCTTATATGACATCTTGAAGAAGATCTTGGTCATCCTCTTCCCCTTTGCTCCATTCATCACCGAAGAGATCTACTCCTACTTGCCAGAAGCCAAGAAGTCCATCTACGAAGAAGAATATCCAGTCGCAACTGGCTTTGAATACGCGAAAGAGACTTTAGAACTCGCCACCTCTTTAAGAGAAGCCATCAAGGTCATCCGTAACCACAAGTCTGAACTTGGTATCGCTCCAAATGCCCCAATTGATCTTTGCTATTTGGGTAAGGAAGAAAACTTGGAGCTGGTAAGACCATACCTGACTCGTTTCTCCTTTGCAAAATCCATCAAGACCTTAGCAGAAAAGAACGATGATCTAGTCTACTTCACCTCCTTTGCTTTAGAGATCGTCGAAGAAGAGACCGAAGAGAGCAAGGCCAGAAGAGCCAAGCGTATCGAATTCTTGAAAAACGAGATCGCCAGAAGCGAAAAGATGCTTGCCAATGAAAACTTCATCGCCCGCGCCAAACCAGAAAAGGTCGCGCAGGAAAAAGAGAAATATCAGAAGTACAAAGACGAGTTAGAAAAATATTTGAAGTAATTTAGACAAAAACGCCTCCGTTTTGGTCATATATTGACTGAAGGAGGCTTTTTTGATGAAACCTTTAACTGTTGAAGAAGAAAAAGAAGTACAAGGCGGAGAAGCGATCACCTTATCTGCCATCATGGGACTACTTGCCATCGGTCTTATTGCGGTTGTCTGCTATAAGTTGTTCTTCTCTGGTAATGAGGGAAAAGTCACATTACCAGGCGGGTTTACTTTCCAATGGGGCGATTAAACAGGGACAGTTTTCTCTCCGGCCAGGAGATGCCCAGAGAAAAAGCCATGAAAGACGGAATCTCCACGCTCTCTGATAGCGAGCTACTTGCCTTGCTATTAGATACTGGAAGCAAGAAAGAGAATGTCGTGCAGTTAGCTTCCAGAATGCTCTTTGAAAAAGGTGGGTTAAGAGGTATTTTTACCACCGATGTTCCTTTAGAGACCTATGGGGTGAAGAAAGCCAAAAGCCATCGTATTCTAGCCGTTAAGGAAATCTTAAAAAGACTACCCTTAACCAGCTATAAGAAGATACTAGGAGCCCAAGATGCCTTTGAGGCGACCAAAGGCTTGTTTGTCGGCAAGAAGACAGAAGTTTCAGTGGTCTTCTTTCTAGATAAAAAGAAGAATATTCTCTTCTTGCAGTCCTATGATCTAGATATGCCAGGACAGGCGTTAGTTCCCATTGATAAAATCGTCAAAGATGTCGTCAGGCTCTCAGCGACTTTTGTACTTTTGGTGCACAACCACCCCAGTGGAAAACTCTTACCGAGTGAGGCTGATATCTACGTCAGTGAAAAATTATCCAAAGCGATCGGTTATGTCGGAGCAATTCTGTTAGACTCCATCATCGTCAACAATCGTGACTATTTTTCCTTCCGCCGAAAGAAATTGCCACCCTATAGAGAAAATGAGCATGTCCTTTGATAACCAAAGTGTCTATTTTTTTAGAAAATATCGCAATTTCAATTGCAACTATTTTTCATAGATAATATAATTATCTTAAACATTCTTTGGAGGAAATTTTCATGTCTTATACAATCGATAACGATTTACAAGCCGGTTTAGACTTACTCAACGAGGGTAAGAAAGTCGACACTGCTTTGAAGTTGATCAACCGTTCCGCTCGTAAAGGTACAACCAAAGGCAAATCCTATTTTGAAGTTGGCCGTATCATCCGTGAAGGTATCCCTGGATTAGAAGCCGATCCTGAAGAATCCAAGAAGTTCTACGATATCGCCGCTGCTCATTTCAACCATGAACCAAGAGATAGCATGGATAACCGTGAATATGGCGATTACTATTATTATGGTTTAGGTAGTGAAGAAGCCGATAAGAATCGCGCTTTGGAATATTATGATGCCGCCGCTGCTGATGGTGATGAACTTGCCAAACAGCGCGCTGATGAAATCCGCGGTCAGATCGAAAAGGGCGATTCCTCCTCTGCACCAACTCTCACCCCAGAAACCGATGCCAAGGAAGAAGTCGTCGAAGCGGTCAACGAAGACGAAACGGTCGTTGCTGCTCCTGTTGTTGAAAATGAAAACAAACCAGCCGAAATCTCCGATAAGGTCATTCAGGATGAAATCGATTCTGATCAGATCTTGATCAAGGCGATTCGTGTTCTTGATTCTGTCTCCGCCACCGATCAGGAAAGACTCGACGCTGTCGAACTTGCCCGTATCGCTGCCGAAGAAGGCTCCATCCGTGCCAACGTCTTATTAGGTTGGTTATATGAAGGCGACAACAACCTTGTTGAAGCCGACTTAGAAAAAGCCAAAGAATTCTACGAAATTGCTATTGAACACGGTTCTTGCTCTGCTGAGTTCCGTTTGGGTATGCTTTATACCGATAAGGATGTCCCATTCTGCGATGTCGAAAAGGGTCATCAGCTCATCATCGATGCCGCCCATGACGGCTACACCTTCGCCCTTTGCTATTTAGGCGATTGTTTCCGTACCAAGGTCGATGATGTCAGAAATCTTGAAGTCGCTTATCGCTACTATGCCTTAGCTGGTGAAAGAGGCTTAGGTCTTGGCTATCACTATATGGCTGAAATCGATGCTTCCCGTCAGCAACTTGACTTAGCCGCTCAGCATGAAAAACTTGCTACCGATAACGGTTATGATCCTGCCTTAGGCTATCAGGATCCTCTCTTCTACTCCTTACACGTCTAATTTTTATACCGACTCTGTTTTGGGCGAGGCTACAGGCCTCGCCTTTTTGTTTGCTATTAATAATTAATTATTAAATAATTAAGAAAATGCTTGCATTTAGGCCATAATGTGACTATAGTATTTAACACACTCGCAAAAAAGTTCTTA
>CACXYG010000188.1 GCA_902771745.1 uncultured Erysipelotrichaceae bacterium
TCACCTTTGATGTTGATTCTTTCGGATGTCCAAAAAGAATATGGTTACATTCCGATGGAAGTTCAACAGATCATTTCTGCAAAAACAGGTATCCCTGTTTCCGAAATCTATGGCGTTGTTACCTTCTACAATTTCTTCTCCCTCGAACCAAAAGGAAAATATGTCATCGGTGTCTGTGTCGGTACGGCTTGCTATGTCAAGGGCGGTCAGAATGTATTGGATAAATTCTGCGAACTCTTGAAGATCAAGCCTGGTCAAACCACAACGGATGGACTTTTCTCCATCGACAACGTTCGTTGTCTTGGTGCTTGTGGTATCGCTCCCGCTGTTTCAATCAATGGCAAGGTTTATCCAAAGGTCGAATTATCTAAGGTCGGTAGCATCATTCAGGAATATTACGACTTAGAAAAGAAAGCGATGGAGGCCTAACTATGAAAGCTAGTGCGAAATTCAATGATAATCTCATCCGTACTGTTGAGAGTTTAGAAAAAGCCCATGAAGTCTGTGGCAAGAAGTTAGAAGACAAGTTTTCTGGTAAGGACGGCAAGAGACACATCGTTATCTGCGGTGGTACTGGCTGTATGTCTTCTGATTCCAAGGTTATCTATGAAACCTTGTTATCCTTGATCAAGGAAAACAAATTAGAAGATAAGGTTACCGCCAATATGGTCGGTTGCTTTGGCTTCTGTTCTCAGGGTCCTTTCGTCAAGATTTTCCCCGAAGATACTCTCTATCGCCTTGTCAAAGTCAAGGACTGTGAAAGAATCATCAAGGAAGACATCATGGAAGGTAAGGTCATCGAAGACCTTTTATACGAAGATCCAAACACCCATGAGAAGATCACCCGTCAGGATGATATCAACTTCTACAAGAAACAGAAACGTATCGCCCTTTATGGCTGCGGTACCATCAACCCTGAAGATTTGGATGAATCCTTAGGCTATGATGGCTTGAAAGCCTTAAAGAGAGCTTTGAGCATGAAACCAGAAGAAGTCATCGATGAGATGATGAAATCCGGTTTGAGAGGTAGAGGTGGTGCCGGTTTCCCGACCGCCAAGAAATGGGCCTTTGCCGCTGCTCAGAAGAGCGATGTCAAATACATCATCTGTAATGGTGATGAAGGTGACCCAGGTGCCTTCATGGACCGTTCCATTTTGGAAGGTAATCCTGTTGCTGTCATCGAAGGTATGATGATTGCCGGTTATGCCATTGGTGCATCCCAGGGTTATTTCTATATCCGTGCTGAATATCCAATCGCTTGTGAACGTATCAAGATCGCCATCAAGGAAATGGAAGAAAGAGGATTGCTTGGTGACCACATCTTAGGCACTGACTTCTCCTTCCGTCTCGGCTTGAGATATGGTGCTGGTGCCTTCGTCTGCGGTGAAGAAACCGCCTTGCTCAACTCTATCGAAGGTAAGCGTGGTATGCCACGTCCAAAGCCACCATTCCCTGCTGTTGCCGGTTTGTTTGGTAAACCAACCGTCATCAACAACGTTGAGACTTTGGCTAACATTCCTTATATCTTGAGAGTGGGCGCTGAAGAATATGCCAAGATCGGTACCGAAGGAAGTAAGGGTACTAAGGTCTTCGCTTTAGGTGGTAAAGTCAAGAACGTCGGTTTGGTCGAAGTTCCAATGGGTACCACTCTTCGTACTCTTATCTATGATATCGGTGGTGGTATCACCAATAACAAGAAGTTCCAGGCCATTCAGACTGGCGGTCCTTCCGGCGGTTGTCTTACTATCTCTGAACTGGATGTTCCGATCGACTATGATTCCTTAGTCAAGGCTGGTTCTATGATGGGTAGCGGTGGTGCTATCGTCATGGATGAAGATAACTGTATGGTCGATGTCGCCAAGTTCTATATGCAGTTTATCTGCGATGAATCCTGCGGTAAATGTTCTCAGTGCCGTATCGGTACTAAGAGATTGTTGGAAATCTTAGAGAAAATCACTTCTGGTAATGGTACCTTGAAGGATTTGGATAACTTGGAAGAGTTGGCTCACTCCATCACTGTTGGTGCTCTTTGTGGTTTAGGTCAGACAGCCGGTAACCCGGTCTTGTCCACACTTCATAAATTCAGAGATGTCTATTTAAGACATATCGTCGATAAGAAGTGCGATGCTGGTGTCTGCAAAGACTTGTTGGAATACAAGATTGACCCAGAAAAATGTAAGAAGTGCTCGATGTGTGCTCGCAACTGTCCAACTGGTGCTATCACTGGTGTCCCTGGTAAAGAGCCATATAAGATCGATGCCACTAAATGTATCAAGTGCGGTACCTGTATCAGCGTCTGCCGCTTTGGTGCTGTTCACAAGGAGTAATGACCATGGCTAACAAAATTACCATATATATTGAAAACAAGCCTTATCTCGTCGATGAAGGCTTGACAGTCTTGGAAGCTTGCCGTACTGTCGGTTTCTATATTCCATCCTTATGTAACTGGAGAGACCATGATTGCTCTTTGGCCAGTTGCCGTGTCTGCCTTGTCAAAGTGGAAGGCGAAAGAAGATTGATTCCTTCTTGTGCATATAACATCAAGGAAGGTATGCATATCTCCATCAATGATCCTGATGCCGTTGCCGCTAGACGTACCAGTGTCGAACTGCTTTTATCCAACCACTCCATGAACTGCCAGTCCTGCCGCAAGAACGGTATCTGTGAATTATTGGAAGTCTCTCGTCAGGTCGGCGCTCGTCCAGAACAGTACCAGGGTGCAAAAACTCCTGTTACTTTAGATGAAGTTGCTCCTGGCATTATCCGCGATACTTCCAAGTGTATTCTTTGCGGTAGATGCGTTGAGGCCTGTAAGAAGACCCAAGGTATTGGTATCCTTGGTTTCCAGAACAGAGGCTTTAATACCATTGTCGGTCCAACCGAAAACAGATCCTTTAACAATGTTCCTTGCATCCAGTGCGGTCAGTGTACGCTCGTCTGCCCAACTGGCGCCTTGATGGAACACAACAACATTCCTGAACTCGATCAGGCCAAGAAGGAAGGCAAGAC
>CACXYG010000189.1 GCA_902771745.1 uncultured Erysipelotrichaceae bacterium
TGACTTCTGGTTCATTAAAGGCAACCGGTTTGACAAGTAACAAGTAGTGGTCTTTACCTTTGTGTTTGATATACAAGAAGGAGAAGAGCTTCCACTCATAGGTGTTACCCTGGGTAGCCGAACGGAAGTAACTTGATGTCATACCGATATAGTTCTTCTTACAGTTGTTGATGATGGTTTCAGGATCGGTGAAATGGCCATATCTTTCTCGGTCATCGCGATAGATGTAGTTATCCTTGAATGCTTTGGAGGCCTTGGCGAAGTTTTCTTCCTCGTACACTTCCATGGAGTGGATGGCCTTATAGGCTTGGAAGGTCTTGAAAGAGTTTGCTTCAAAGTCGATCAAGGCAACCGAGTCATAGATACGGTAGACATCTTTCATGACATCATCAATGGCCATGGTATCACCCTGGTTCTCCGCATTGGTGATGTTATGTAGACGAAGGACAAACATATCATGCTTTGGAACGGAGGAGACATTCTCCACGTCAAAGCGATAGAAGTTATTTGCCATACCATAGTAGAAGTATTCAATCTTCTTACTTCTCATCGGAATACCGATGAAATCTCTAAGTCTCTTAGATAATGGGGAGGATGGTTCATTTAACATACGTTCAAAGGCGCGTTTATCTTTGATGTTGGCATTGGAGAAGTTGTGGAAGGTGACACCATTGGCAAACATGACGGTGAAGTAGTCATTCTCATACTCGATGATGGCAAGTGGAGAATCGGTGACAAAGTCTAAACGGGTGATCAAGTCATAGTAGTTCTGGAAGACTAAGTCTTCAATGTGGATACCCTTGATTTCGATTGATTTGATCATTTCATCAAATGGAGAGGGCTTGCCAAAGAAGTAACCTTGAACTTTTTCACAACCGATGTTCTTCAGGAACTCATATTGTTCACTGGTCTCTACACCTTCCGCAAGTGTCTGGATGTTGATCTGTTTTGACATCTTGATGATGGAGGTGACGATACTTCTGGATTTGTCGCTAAAGTTCTTCATGAACTCCATATCGAGTTTGATTTCATCAAAGTCGAAGTCTTTTAAGACGTTAAGTGAGGAGTAACCAGAACCGAAGTCGTCCATCCAGATGTGATAACCGGCTTCATGGAAACGTTCCATCTGCTTCTTCATACCCTCGATATCGGACATGAGGACACTTTCGGTGATTTCGATATTCAAAAGGTAGTGTGGTAATTTATATTTCTTGACCTCTTTATCGATGATTTCAAAAATATCACAGAGGTAGAAGTCTAACTTGGATAAGTTAAAGGAAATCGGAACAACGGATAGGCCTTTAGAAATTCTATCGGCTAGGTTCTTGATGACCTGCTGAATGACATAGATATCTAAAAGATGAATCTTACGGCTGTTCTCTAATGGTGTGATGAACTTGCTTGGTGGCATAAAGCCATAGCTAGGATCAATCCATCTGGCTAGAGCTTCCGCACCACAAAGAGCGCCAGAAAGAGATCTGACCACCGGTTGATAGAAGACTTTGATATGCCCTTGCTGAATGGCATTTTCGATGTTGTCAACGACATATTCGTTGAGCATCTTCTCTTTGCCGACCTGAGCGTTATAGACCTGGCAATAGACGTTTTCCGTGTGCTTGATATACATGGCTGCAATCTGAGCACAACTTAAACCATCCTCTAAGGCATTAGACTGACCTGGGGTGATTTCAAAGATACCGATCTTGGTATGGATGTAGTCTTCTGAATAGTTACGGTCGATATGACCTTTGAGTTGTAACAAGACTGGTTGTAGGCCATCTAGTTTGGTTAAAACACCAAAGTGATCGTTTTCCAGTCGACCGATATTATCGGTGGGGAAGTAGGACTTTAAGGTATCGGCAATATCTCTTAAGAATTCATCACCTTTGGCCATACCATATTTCATGTTGTAGGCTTTAAAGTGGGTGAAATCAAAATAGAGAAGACCATACTTCTCCTCTTTGTTCCTCACCTTGGAGAAGAAGGCATGACAATTGTTCAGGAATTTTCTTGGACCGGGTAAATTGGTGACTTTATCAATATCGAAGGTGACAAACTTCATTTCACAATCGACGATATAGACAAAGAAGACAAAGCAGTTGAGATCATCGATATAGACACGTTTGGCGTAGTCTTCGACGTATTTTCTTTTACCGCCTTTGACGGTGATATGGTAAAGGATGTGGTTAAAGCCCGCATCGTTACTCTGTTGCTGGTGGTTGATGTTCTCAGTCAATTCGGTCAATTCTTCAGGGACAACCATACCGTGGAAGGAGTTATGAACCAATTGAGTAAATTCTTCTAAAGAGTCACATTCGAAAAGATCAGCCATCGCTTCATTGGCATAGATGATCTCACCAGTAGGGTCATCTTTATAGATGAAAAAACCGCCTGGCATATTTTCAGAGACAGATTGAATGAGCTTTTCTTTCGTCATAAATTTTCCTTTGTCTGGTTGATTAATGTAGATGCTTTATGAGTTATAAGACACCACGTTTAATAACTTTTACCCTTTTGACTATAACGATTATATATTATTTCTATAGAAATAACAAACGATTAAATGTTGTTTATCCGTTTCTTGTGAAAAAAATTAAAAGAACACAATTGTATTTGTGAGAAGATTTATGAAAAACGAACTGTTATATTTACAATTGTTTCCTTTAGGTACAAAACAAATAAGTTTGTTTAAACTTATTGAAGTTAAAAAACTAAAGAAAATAATTTTGATACTTCTTGACTTTCTATGTTGGGTTTGTAATTCTTGTTGGAAAAGTGTACAATATCTCAAACACATATGCAAAACAACGAGCAAAAGGTTAAAAAGATCCATTTCTACGAGAAAATAAAATCTTTGATCGAGAAGAATATGTTATCGGTAGAAACCAGATACCATATGCAGGATACCCTTTTGATTGGTCTGATGATTGTCTGTGGGTTTACTCTTACTCTCTGCAACATTGTTTTAAAAGAGTGGTATCT
>CACXYG010000190.1 GCA_902771745.1 uncultured Erysipelotrichaceae bacterium
GAAGTCATCCAGACGTTATATAAAGATAATCTCCTTTATATTGCCACCTTCAAAAAAGAAGAATTGGCCAGAGATATCGCTCATCACTTTAATCTGGATATCTACTTTCAAGATATCTATGGCGGTATCGGAAATGAAAAACCAGATAAGACTTCCTTGATCAAAAGAGTCTTAGATAACACTCCCTATCAGGAAGAAACCTATATGATCGGTGATACCAATCTGGATATCATCGGAGGAAAAAATAACCACCTCAAAACCATCGCCGTCAGCTATGGCTATGGTGACTTAGATAAAATAAAAGAGTCTCAACCAGATCACCTGGTCAAGACTCCCTTAGAATTGCTAGATATTCTTAAATAGAAGCGACCGCTGAGGATTTCTCCTTGGCGGTTTTTATCTTCTTAAACATATATCTTCCGATAAAGATGAGACAAGGGATATGAACAAGAAGCGCGGCTAACCAACTGACAGGATAGGCGATATATAGACCAAACATCGAGTGGAACTGCTCTAATGGGAAGAGAGTGAAGACATAAAGGATTCTTACACCACAGATACCAAGAAGCGAGACCACCATCGGGGTAAAAGAGAATCCCAGACCACGAATGGCACTAGAGATAGTACAAACAAGCGCATAGATGACATAAGTCGTCTCGACAATCATCATCTTTTCTACACCATAGGCGATGGCTTCAGGATCAGAGATATAGAGTCGTAATAAAGGTTCCGCAAATAAGTAACAAAGAAGACCACCCACGATAGCAAAGATAGCACCATATAAAGAAGTATAGAAGATGGAAACCTTGATTCTCTTTTCATCCATCGCACCATAATTGGCACCGACAAAGGCGACCGTGGCTTGGGCAAAAGCATCTACACCGGTGGCTAGGAAGCTTTCAATCGAGCTTTGTGCACCCGCGCCAGAAACGGCGTTTGGACCAAAGGAGTTGATGCTGGATTGGATGATGACGTTGGATAAGGAAAAGAGGGCGGATTGTAAGCCGGCCGGCACACCGATACGGATGATACCGATGGTCTCCTTCTTATAGAAACGGATGTTCTTTAAAGTTAAGTTAGCAAAAGACTTCTTGTTTCTGATCAAAGTCAAGGTGACTAAGAAAGCGGAGATAAACTGAGAGATGACGGTGGTGGTAGCCACACCAGCGACATCCATCTGGAAGGTGATGACAAATAAGAAGTTGAGTCCGACATTGATGATACCAGCGATAAAGAGGAAGAAGAATGGTTTGGTCGTATCACCAAGGCCTCTAAGTAAGGCGGCACCAAAGTTGTAGATGATGGTAAAGGGAATGCCGATGAAGTAGATGGTCATGTAGGTGTTGGATAGATCGATGATATCTTGAGGTGTTCCCATCCATTCCAAGAAGAATTTAGAACAAGTAACACCGATAACCAGCAAGACGACACTAGAGAGAAGACCAAGGGCATAAGTTGCTCCGATGATCTTGTTTGCTTTGTCTTTGTTTTTGGCACCAAAAGCCTGGGCCATCAAGACATTGGCACCAACCGAGATACCCATGAATAAGGAAATGATCAAATGAGTAAGACTCGTTGTTGCGGTAATAGCACCCACCGAATAGTTGGAACCAAAGTTACCACAGACGATCAAATCCATGGCGCTATATAGTAGCTGTAACCAACCGCTGAGTAAGACTGGAAGTGCAAAGATCAATGTCTTTTTGGCAATCGAGCCACTTGTCATATCCAGTTGTAAATTCAATATATTTTTCATGCGCAAAGTATTATAGTTACATAAAGATTGCAATGGTAGCAGAACGCTCATGAAAATGGTTTCTTTTTAAAAGAAACGTTGAAAAAGTGCATCCAAATTGAAGTAAAAGTATCCTTTCTCATATAATGGAGGAAAGAAGGAGTGAACTTATGGAATATAAGAAACTAAATAACGGATTAGAGATGCCGATTCTCGGTATGGGCACCTATCAGGTAAGAGACCCAGAGGAATGTAAAAACCAGGTCAAACTCGCCTTAAAACACTCTTATCGTCTGATCGATACCGCCAGGGCTATTCCAATGAAGCCTATATCGGTGAAGCCATCAAGGAAAGTGGTGTAAAGAGAAAAGATATCTTCCTTACCACTAAGATCAACTTCATCAATTATGAAACGGAAACCTGCAGAGCTTCTATCGAGCAGTCTTTGAAAAACTTACAGACCGACTATTTGGATTTGGTCTTGCTCCACTGGCCATTTGGCAACTATTATGCCGCTTGGAGAGTCTTAGAAGAGTATTATGAAAAAGGGGTGATTAAGGCTATTGGTGTATCCAACTTCTGGCCTGATCAGTTATGCGATTTAATTCACTATAACAAAGTTGTTCCGGTCATCAACCAATTAGAAACCCATCTTTATGGACAACAGAAAGCCGAGCAGCCATGGTTGACGAAATATAACGTCGCTCATGAAGCCTATGCCCCGCTTGGTCAAAATCGCGCAAACGACATGTTTGCTCAACCTGCCGTTCAGGCTTTGGTCAAGAAATATAACAAGACGCCAGCTCAGGTCGCTCTACGTTACCTTACCCAGAGAGGCATTGTCGTCATTCCTAAGAGCGTTCATGAAAATCGCATCATGGAGAATATCGATATCTTTGATATTCATCTCACTGATGAAGAAATGGCCTCTTTAGAAGCCTTGGATAGAAATCTTATCATGATCGGTAATTCTGAATCGGTCGACAGAGTGGAATCTTCCTTCCACTGGTACGATAAGAAGTAAGTAAAGATGGAACATATAAATAGGTCCTATTTCAGAAAAATACTGAATTTAGGACCTATTTTAAGTTCTTCTTGTTGAGCAAGGAAAGAAGCTGAGCGATAGATTCATAGCAACAGTCTTCTTCCTCTGACCAGATCTTATCGCGATTGGCATAGACACAAAAGAAGGCGTTATTTCCTTTTTTATCCGTGCAGCGATAAATCATCATGGTACGAATAGA
>CACXYG010000191.1 GCA_902771745.1 uncultured Erysipelotrichaceae bacterium
AAAATTCAGTCACCATGAAAAAAGCCGATGCGATCGGCTTTTCGTTTGGTTCGATAACCAGATTGCGGTTGGCAAGATGGAAATCTTTGATGGATACGGATTTTCATCCTGCCTAGATAAATAATTTATTGAATTAGAGCAAATCCTGCACTTCGATATTATCCATATCATCGAAGTCCTGGTTTTCACCACACATCGCCCAGATGAAGGTGTAGTTCTTGGTAGAAGCGGCACAGTGGATAGACCAAGATGGAGAGATGACAGCCTGTTTATCATGAAGCATGACATGTCTGGTCTCTTTGGCTGGGCCCATGAAGTGGAAGATGGCCTGATTGGCATCAACATCAAAATAGAGATAGACTTCCATACGTCTGGCATGAGTATGGCAAGGCATAGTGTTCCAGATAGAACCAGGTTCCAAATGAGTAAGACCCATAGATAACTGACAGGTTTCAACATTCTCAGGAATGATGAATCTGTTAAGGGTTCTTTCGTTGCAGTGTTCTTTGTCACCAGCGTGTCTGTGATCGGCTTTTTCAAATGGAATAAGCGTGGTTGGATATTCCTTGTGGGCTGGACAAGAGGCGATATAGAAGGTAGCTGGGTTGTTCTTATCATCAGAAGCAAACTTGACTTCCTTAGAACCTCTACCGATGTATAAAGCTTCCCAGTGCTTGAGTGGATACTTAGTACCATCGACAGTGATAACACCATCGCCACCGATGTTGATAACACCCATTTCTCTTCTATCTAAGAAGTGTTCGGCTCTGAGTTCTGGAGCAGAACCTAAGACGACTTCTTCATTGACGGGGATAACACCACCGAAGATGATTCTGTCGATATAGGAATAGGTGAGATGAATATCATCAACACCAAAGACATCTTCAACGACGTATTCTTCTCTCAAACGAGCAGTATCATAGTGCTTGTAATCTTTTTCAGAAGAATAGTCTCTAGTTTTTAAAATCATTTTTTAACCTCTGTAAGAATAACTTCTTATCTAATATTCATGAAGTATTCTGGATGTGCATCGATAACTTTATCAATACCTCTTAAACCAGAATAGTTATGTTCAAAAACAACATCTCTCAAAGTCTGGATATCATCTTCCACCAAGGCTTTGACCATATTGGTATGAACTAAATTTAATCTCTTTAATTCTTCTTCTTGTCTCAAGAAAGTGATGAAACGATAACGCTGGAAGTTTGGCTGATCCGCATTGAGAATCTGTAAGATACCTTCCTTACCAGCTAAAGAATAGATATAGCGATGGAATTCGTTGTCTAAACGGAAGTAATCAGCAGCAAATTTTTCATGAGAGATGTTCTCACTCAATTCCTGCTGCTTGGCCAAATTATCATAAAGATGATCGGCCTGTTCTTTGGTGATCTTGCCAGCGAGTTTGCATAAGACTGCATACTCACAACAGTTACGGATATAGACCAAATCAGCGATATTTCCCATATCAATCTTGGTGACAAAAGTACCGGACTGAGAACGGATTTCTAACAATCCGTTATCTTCCAATCTCTTAAAGACGTCACGGATTGGTGTTCTGGAAACATTATATTTTTTACTAGATTCGATCTCACTGATCTTTTCACCAGGAACGAGCTTCATCGTAATGATGGCATCGGCGATATCATCATAAATTGGGGAAATGTCTTTCGTCATAGTTGACCTCCATTCGCTCTAGAATTCTTCCATAGTCATGTCGTTGTGGCTATTGATTAGACCATAGAGGAACATCTGGTTCGCGAAGGAGTCAAGCGTAATGCCTGTCTTCTTGATGAAGATATTAATTCTATAGGTAACCGTATTCTTATGCACAAACAAAGCGTAACTAGATAGAAGAGGGGAGCAGTTGTTTTCTATATAGACTTGAACCGTCTCCAGGATTTCCCTATCCATAGAAGCAATTAAACTATATGTTTCATCATAAACTTGTGCACAAGTTTTTGCAACCTTAAATAATTCCGTTATTTGCTGAGTTGGAACAAAATCTAAATAAGAGTAAAACAAATTGGAAGGAGAAGGGATGATCAACGCTTTATCTAATGAATCATTATCGACCAACAAAGCGGAATAAGATGCTTTTAAGACAGCTTGGTCATGAGGACCATTTTTCAATGTCAGCAAGACTTTTTCTCTATCGATACGATTGATAGAGACATCGCCAGGAAGAATCTTGTTGAGCATTCTTTCTAACTTAAGCAGACCGTTATCACTGCTACAGGTACAAATCACATAACCCTCAGTCATGGTTCACCTCCTGTACATTGTCATAGATTTCTTCTTGACCGACAAAACCAGAAGCTTTGACATTGTGAAGATTGACCTTTTTGACGTTGAGGAAGTTGAAGCCCATCTTAGAAGTGTTATCGACATTGCAGGCCATGATTGGACGACCCTCACCCGCATCTTCCTTGACGGTGAATGTGGAATCCGAGATGGTAATTTCACCGATTGGCTGCTCTGGTAAACCAGCGAAGTAACCAAGCGCGTATTCGGCGTTGACAACCGTCATTCTTTCAAAGGTGAATTTACCAAGATATGGTGTTCTATCATCGATGGGAAGAGGCTTTCTGTCCTGAACATAATCGCTCTTACCATCCGGATCACAGAAGTAGAACATATTGATGGTAAGTGGGGTTAAGACATTGTCCATATAGATATCACGGAAGGTGACATTATCAATGACGGAATCTTTACCTCTACCACGTCTGGATTTGATTCTTAAACCTCTATCGGTATGCTTGAAGTAGCATCTTTCAATCAAGAGGTTGGTCAAGCCAGCACCAGCTTCGGAACCAAGAACGATAGCACCGTGTCCTTCATTCATGAAGCAGTTACGGATGGTGACATCATTACATGGTTTCTTGAAAGTAGAACCGATGTAGATCTTACCGCTCTTGAGAGCGATACAGTCATCGCCGACAGAGAA
>CACXYG010000192.1 GCA_902771745.1 uncultured Erysipelotrichaceae bacterium
CCAGTTCACTGGTGAAAACACCGAAATGGCCGCTTATGGTATGGCTTATACCTACTATCTCAACCTTTATAGCGATGGTACCTTAGATGGTTATGGCTATGCGATGTACTCTCTTGATACCACTGATGCTGCCACCAACACCAGCTTTACCAAATGGTATGAAGGTAAGTGGGCTGAATCTGTCGATGATAATGATGATAAGGCCATCAAGGCGATCGTCAACTATTGTGATGGTGTCAAGAGTATGACCGGTGAAGCCTTGACTGGTAAGTTCACCTACACCATCTCTTATGCGACCGATGGTGTTACTCCACTTCCTATCAGCAACTTCTCTGTCCCGCTTGGTATCTCTGGCCGTCAGGTCACCTTAGAGTACAATGCTACTCCATATGCTACGGCCAATGAATTTATCGCCGCTACCGTCTACAAATTCACTGCTCCAACTACTTATGCTGCTTTATTTGAAGAAACCACCACGAAAGAACGTATCTATCTCTATGCCGATAATACTGGTGAAAACTTCGGTGCCAGATTGAATAAAGATGGTACCTTAAAGGGTTATTATCCAACCGCTAAGCCAGTCGCTTGGGCTTATACTGATGGCGCTTTAACCATCACATTAAATGGCACTGTCCATACTGTCACCGTCGATGGCACCACTGGTACCATGACCTGGGAAGAAGCCATCTATGGCGATTATAAGGCTACTTATAACTTTGCTTGTAGTGATATCTCTGCCTTGATTGCCTCGGAATCTGGTGGAACTGGTGAAGAGACTGTCACTTATCCTCAGGGTACTCTTTACTTTGATTACACTGCCATTGTCTCTTCTCAGTTAAAGGCTAGATTCACTTGCTCTGCAGCTACCTGGTCTGCTGCTGGTGCAATGGGCTATACCGCTGTGGCAGGTGATACTGATGTCTTATTCAGCTTCACTCAGGAAGTTGAAGATGGCGGCACTGCCTCCATGACCTTCGATTGCTTAAAGGACGGCACTTATAAGTTTGCTTATTCTACTTATCATATCACCGAAACTGGCACTTGGACTTTTGCTAGCTATTCCTTCACCTACACTGGTTCTGACAATGTTGCCCATAAGGCCAACATGGCTCACTAATTATTTGTATAATCCCCTTTGAGGCTTCCTTCGGGAAGCCTTTTATAATGAATGAAATTTTTGTGGGCAGAAAAATAGTTTTTGTAGATGATGGGCGATTTTTTCACATTTATCTTTAAAACACTCATAAATCAGAGGAAAACAAGAAAACGTTATTTAACGGTATATCCGCCATTGCTTGCTCGATCTTTGGTGTTCCTTCCTTCACCAACTCGATGAAAAATGCTGCCTTTATCACCATCTTCTGCTCTTTTTTTTAGCCTTATTTGTCATCTGTAAGTCGGTTTTGTCATTGTTGCTTTTAGGAAAGATTTGTTGTTCAAAATGAAAAATATGGCATCTAGTTTATCCTAGATGCCATTTTAAAAGCTGGATTTTACTCCAGCTTACATTTCTTTTGGCATGATATCTTTTAGTAACTTCTCAGAAAGTGCTTCTTGTGGTTTTTCATCTTTCTTAAGAGGTTTTTCTGGTATTGGTAAGTTGATGATAAGGAAGAACATATTACCTTTGGTATGGACGTTCATCGTACCGTTGTTGTCTTCGACGATCATACGGATGGATTTCATACCATAACCGTGATGACGTTCTTGCTTGGTGGTGTGAATCAAACCGTTTTGGATGTTTCTTTCGCCTTTGAAATAGTTGCATTCATCGATGACGATTTGATTGTTCTTACATTTGATGTTGAAGGAGATGATTCTGTTTTCTCCTTCGACTTCTCTGGTCGCTTCGATGGCGTTATCAATGATGTTGGAGAAGAGATAGTAGAGTTGACTGGATGGAAATTTATCTAGGTCTTTACCATCACAGAGATAGGTGAAGCGGATATTGTTTTTATCACAGATGAGGTTTTCGGAATACAGAACCGTATCCAAGACGGGGTTACCCGTATTGATATTCTTATCGTAGACTTCGACAGATTTCTGAATGCTTTCGACTTCTTCCTGGGTTAATTTATCCTGATATTTTTCTAACTGATGCTTCATATCGTGAGCCTTCATGTTGATGACATCGATATTGGTTTTCAGGGCTTCATATTGCGACTGGTTAGAAGCAAGAACCTGTTGCATGATCTTATGATCTGTTTTATAGCTGGATTCTTTTAAGAGGTTGGAACGGATGAGCAATAACATTAATGAAATTAAACCGATTAAGGCTTCGCAACAGGCATACAGTTTTATATCGTAATCGGAATTGATGAGAACAAAGGTCTTAATGACAACCAAAGCGAGCAACATCAACAAGGAAATGGTGATGATTTTAACGGATATTGACGTGTCTTTGATGGTTTTGATCCTTTTTCTGAAGCAGAAGTAAAGGACAGCAAATATTGCGATGTGAATCAAATCGAAGACAAGGGAATTGATATACATGTTATCCGATACGGTGATGATCATCTGTCGAGGATTGGTACCTGAAGCGATGGTGATCAAGGTGTTAACGACATCGACTACTTCACGAATAGATAAGGCAGTGATCCAAGTCAACAGGATATTTGTCCATTGTTTCTCTTTATAGCAGAGGATGATTAATAATGTCAGTGTATAGAAGGACAGTGTTGCCATGATTTTAAAGAGGTCTGAATCTGACCACATGTTTCTTAAAAAACCTAATAGGTAGGCCCAACCAAAAGAAGCGATAGAAATGAGAAGCATCCACAACCAGGTGAATTTTCTTTTTGGTAACTTATTTGAGAATAAAAAGTCGTCTATTGGTGCAAATGTAGGATGAAGATATGCTAATGTTGTATAATCATTTAGCCAAACATATTTAGATTGTGTTGGTGATGGCCGGCTAGATTT
>CACXYG010000193.1 GCA_902771745.1 uncultured Erysipelotrichaceae bacterium
TCAGGCACAAATTGCCACCTTCCTGTCTCATGAGACAGGAAGGTATTCCACCTACATTATTCTGCTATAAGCTATTTGCATTTAATATGAAAGTTAATACAAAAAATCAAGAAAGGTATTTGTTATTAACCTTATTAATAGTAATAAGACTCTTTTTTTCTTGAAATAAGAGCCTCAAACAACTATATTAATATGAGTCTATTGTGTGCGTAATCTATTCAATTAGGAGGACCCCATATGATTAAAGGGAAACGTGGCTTAGCGCTTGCGATGAGTCTCATCGCTATTTCGCTTACTGCTTGTGGCGATGACTACACCTATCCAGAAGCAAACTGGACTGATGGTAAAATCGTTACAATCGGCGGCCAGCAATTTACATTCGACAACGTCTACAAGTATTTCGAAGGTACCAAGAGCTCTGCTCAGTCCTATTTTTCAGTTGCTAAGAACATCTTAGCTCAGACTGTCACTACGAGAACTGATGCTATCTTATCTATCGTTGATACCAAGATCGAAAAATTACATGATACTTGGAAGACCAACGCCAGAACCAACGGCACTTCCTACAAGGAAGAACAGGAAAAGACTTTCAACTCCGAAGGTGTCGAAGATGAAGACGAGTTAAGAGAAAAGTACATCGCTGATGAACAGATCTCTCAGAACTCTGATGCTTTCCTTACCGTCAAGGATGGCACCAACAACGTCAACGAACAGTACTATCTTTCTGAAAATCACACCAAGAGCTATGTTGAGGACAACGCTCCTTATCATGTCTCCCACGTCTTGATCAAGGTTGACGCTTCCAGCTCTGGTGAAGGTTTCTACAATGGTCAGATTTCCGCTGACGATGCCAAGCAGATCGACTCTGTTGTCAGATCCTTGGTCTCTTCTACCACTTTCGGTAGAACCGCTCAGTTATTATCTGATGATTCTTCCAACACCCAGTATGGTGAACTTTATACCAATGGTTCTATGATCGCCATGCAGAAGGATACTAGCTATGTCAACGAGTTCAAACTCGGTGTCTATGCCTATGATACCTTCTTAAATGACAAGACCAAGAACAACACTACCGCTGGCGATAACGCCGCTGTTTCTGATATCCGCGCTTCTTTAAGAGTTCCAGGCACTACGGATGGTGCTGTTGCTGACTCTGAAGTCGCTGAATCCATTTCTGATACGCTTGCTGGTCAGGGCAAGGCCTTCGGTATCCCACTTTCTGCTTGCTTCCAGATGGCTCAGATCGCTGAAACCGATGCTAACCCAATCGATGGTTCTTCTGTCACTACCGTGAACAAGAAATCCGTCTCTGCCAGACAGTATCCAAGAAACATCTTATTCAACAACTACTTCAACTATCGTGGTGTTTCCTTCATCTATAACGATAATGATGAATATCCAGCTAGATTCCTTCAGGAATTAAAGGACTTAGCTACCTTCTATTCTGAAAACGGTAATGCCAAGGCTGCTGCGTTTGCTACTTTAGCTAACGCCATCACTGTCACTGGTGCTAACGATAGCACTGTCCAGAACCTCTTCATCTCTCCAGAATTTGCTGCTGTTGAAGATGAACTCTCCTACAAGGTCAAGGAATACAATTACGTTTCCAGACAGTTAGGCAATGCTCAGGACAGCAAGTTCGTCGATTTCTCTGGTGAACTTGTCAACTATGCTTCTAATGCCACCACTTCTAGCACTACTCAGGATACTACCTTAAATAATGCACACACTTCTAAGAAGATCTTAGCCGATGAAAACGGCAATGCCGTCATCGTCGCTCGTGCTGGTACCTCTGGTGATTCTGGTTATCAGGGTCTCCACTTCATCATCGTCAACAATGATCCATTCACTGCTGATGGCAATGGTGCCTATACCAATAAGTATCAGTACTACAGAGTCAACGTCCCTGGCGCTGTCACTGTTGCTGACACGGATGAAGCCGCTTCTACCTTACAGGGTACTGCCGCTTACAGTGCGAATTATGCTAAGCATCCTTCCTTCATCAACTTCGTCTCTCCAGACTCCACTTCCAACACCACCTACAATGGTAGACGTGAATCTGTTGAAAAGGTCATCAAGGCTGCTTTAGATAGTGAAGAAATCGCCTTATGGGAATATAACCTTGAACAGTTCAAGACCAAGTACAACGCTGACTTCACTTCTTACTTAGGTAAGACCACTGTTGATGGTAAGGAAGTCAAGATTGCTGACTTGATCAGCCAGTATGTCACCTTAACCAAGGAATCCAGCGTCGAATCCGCTAATGATTCCTTAGATGGTAGCTGGGAAACCTACATCAAGGAAATCAACCTTGAGACCGAACTTGCGACTCAGCGTATGATTCCAACCATCGGTATTGCTGCCTTCGAATCCGGTAACTTAACCGCTGCTATGGAGGAAATCTGCTATGTTGACTAATAAAAAGAAATTAACTGCTTCTTTAGCTGCTATCTCTCTTCTCGTCTTAGCTGGTTGCTCTGACGATGAAATGAGATATCCAACTAACTATAAAGATACGATTGTTTCCACCATCACCAACGATAAGGGTGAAGAAGTTCCAACCGCTCAGGATACCTTCAAGAAATACTTCCAGTCTTTAACCAATGATGATGCTGTCTATGAAAAAGCTGTCAAGAAAGTCTTAACCACTCTCTCTGATAACGTTCATGGTATGTTAGATACCACTGCCAGCATTCCAGGCAAGGCCACTTATGCTGCTGTCAATGATCAGAACAAGTATGTCTCTGTCGCTGACAAGTATTATGTCAATGGCACCAAGAATGCTATCTATGACACTCCAACCGAAGCTACTTTCAACCTCAAGGAAAGAGCCAAAGACACTTTCGTCTCTACTGCCAAGGGTGGTAGCTACGAAGAAGATAATGAATGGGATGAATCCAAGTATGCTAAATACTTAG
>CACXYG010000194.1 GCA_902771745.1 uncultured Erysipelotrichaceae bacterium
TCTTTTCTGTGACTCATCAGCCTTGAAGTGAAACTTGATTGTCTTGTAATTTCTATTGCTCATAATTCCATCCATAGTCATGCTCCATGACAACTACCAGAAAAAAATATATATATCGACGAGATATACATATGATGCTTGAAGTGATGTAAGAGTGATATTTATTCATCTATATTGTATCATTTTTTGACTGATAAGTGAATGATAATTTACAAAAATTCAGTCAATTGAAAACTGATTTTCACACTCATACCAGAACGTTTCAATCCGCAATAAAAAGTAAATTCCTAGTGAACATAAAACTCCCAAGGCTGTTGATTTCTTGCGCTGGGAGCTTGCATACCCGCTTTCAGAATTTGAAGAATCTTCTCTTCTTCAACTTTCTTATCCTGAAATTTACGAATGCTGCTTCTTTCAAAAATCTCGTTCATGGTTCTCTCCTTTAGAACTCTTCAATCATCTGATAAAGTTTACCTAAGGCTTCTTCTTTTTCAAAGAGACCTAACGGTTGACCTTTGGTAAATAAGAGATAGACATCTTTGGTACCAGAACCAGCAATACCAAAGTCAGCATCTTTGGCTTCACCAATACCGTTGACTGGACATCCCATGACAGCGATGGTGACATCCTTAAAGACATGGTCTAGATGCGCTAGAATCTCTCTGGAAATCGGCTTTAAATCAATCAGTGTTCTACCACAGGTAGGACAGACGATCATATTAGGAATATCATTTCTTCTACCCGCTAATCTTAATAAGGTCTTACAAGAACGGATTTCTTCCACTCTATCATCCGCAAGAGAGATGCGAAGCGTATCACCAATACCTTCATTTAAAAGTGGGAAGACACCTAAAGCAGATTTGATAGTACCTAAAGTACCAAAACCGGATTCGGTCAAACCTAAATGAAGCGGATACGGATATTTCTGATAAGCTTTTTCATAGATTTCTTTTAAGTCTGCAGGGTTAGATGACTTTAGAGAAAGAACGATCTTTTCATAATTTTCTTCTTTGAAGATAGCTAAGGTTTCATCTAAGGCAAGTAAGATATCATCGGCTTTAGAATTCGTCTTACCGCGATATTTATTCAAGGAACCAGAATTTGGCTTCTCCTCCGATATTACCAGGGTTGATTCTGATTTTATCAACACCAGCATCCAGACACATCAAAGCAAAGCGGTAGTCAAAATGAATATCCGCAATGATCGGGACATTGGTTTGCTTCTTGATTTCTCCAATGGCTTTAGTATCTTCTTCATCCAGAACCGAAAAGCGCATCATATCAAGACCGATCGCTGCTAAATCATTGGTCTCTTTGACAAGATAATCGATTTGGGTGGTCTTTTTATCACCCATGGACTGGATCAGGCAATTGCAACCTTGACCGATGACTTTGTTTCCGATGTTGAATTTATAACGTTCCATAATAATCACCTCGATACAATTATAATTTTATAAGAAAGAAAGTACAAATGAAGTGTTCATCATTGTCAATAGATACCTAATGAACGTAAATCAACATTTAGTTTAAAAGTAAGATTTATAATTTCTTAAATATGTCTAGTATCTTAATATTTTTGAGAAAAATCTTGCAAGAATAGGCTATAGTTCCTATAATGAATTGTCATTATTTTAAGGAGGATTTGAAATATGGCAGAAAAGCGTATGAATATCATTCTTCGTTGCAAGGAATGCAAGTCCGAGAATTATATCACTACTAAGAACAAGAGATTACATCCAGATCGTTTCTCTACTAAGAAATATTGCCCAAAGTGCAATAAGATGACTCTTCACGAAGAAAAGAAGTAAATATTAGTTGTTAGTTGTAGTCATGAGAAAATAGGAGGATATAAACATGGCTGAAGTTTTAGACGCTGGTGAATTAAACCCAGGAAAAGTTTTCGTTTATAAAGGTGATCTTCTCTCCGTCATCGATGTTATCCACAACAAGACCGCTATGGCCAAGATGAAACATAAGATCAAGGCCAAGAACTTAAGAAGCGGTGCTACCATTGAATTGATGTTATTCTCTGGTGATAAGGTTGACGGTGCCTTCTTAGATAAGAAGAATATGCAGTTATCCTACGTCGAT
Organism: uncultured Erysipelotrichaceae bacterium; assembly: GCA_902771745.1. Lineage (GTDB taxonomy): Bacteria > Bacillota_I > Bacilli_A > RFN20 > CAG-288 > Enterosoma. The sequence continues at coordinate 2,092 of CACXYG010000194.1, forward strand.
CAGAACGAAGATGGCTTCGCTCACTTCATGGATAGCGAAACCTATGAATTCGTCGAATTACCAATCACTCGTATTAAGTGGGAATTACAGTTCTTAGCTGCCAACAGCGAAGTTGTCATCACTTACTATGGCGATGAAATTTTAGGTATTGCTTTACCTCCAAAGGTCGCTTTGGAAATTGTCGAAACTGACGATAATGCCGTCGCTGGCGATACCGTCAACAAAGCCAGTAAGGATGCTGTCTTAGAAACTGGTCTCAAGATCAAGGTCCCAATGTTCATCAAGAACCACTCCAAGGTCTGGGTCAAGACTGAAGACGCTACTTACGACTCCAGAGCTTAAGCTTTGAAATATCATAGGCCGTTTTATGACGGCCTTTTCTTACTTTAAAGGAGCTTGAACTAATATGATGGAAATTGCGATTGTCGGTTTTGTCTTTGCCTTAATCGGCTGTTTGCTTGGTGGTCTTGTCGCTGGTTATTTCTTGGCTCGTTTCTTATTCAAGAAAGCCATGAAGGATAACCCGCCAATCAGCAGAGATATGATCAAGGCGATGTATCGTTCGATGGGTAGAACTCCTTCTGAAGCTCAGGTCAATCAGACCATGAAGGCGATTGATAACGCCCAGAAGAATCCCATAAGAAAGTAAAACCACAAGGTAGCTTCGGCTACCTTTTTTGCTGCAACTATGATTTTATCCATTGAAAAAAGGAGGCTTGCAACCTCCTTATTTTAAATGGAATTGTTTAGGCTTCTTTCTTTTCACCATCGATGGTGTTCTGGAAGTGCGTCTCTGGTTCAGCACCTTTCTTGATACGGTTGATGTTGGATTTGTGACGGATGATGATCAAGGCTGCGGATAAGAAAATGGTGATGACAGTAAGATACGAGATATGAAGCATGAAGTCAGGATGATAATACATACCGCCGTTGAAGGATGTGATATCTGGTAAGACGGTCAAATCAAGAATCATTGGGATAAAGGAAGCAAGTAAGACAGAAGGAACTGAGATGATGGAGCAGACAGAGATACGCTTAGAGATCTTGAAGAGGGTGAAGAATAAGCCAGCGCCGAAGACAAAGAGTATGGGGGAGACAAAGACGACATAGCCACCAAAGCTGGCAACACATTTACCACCCTGGAAGTGATTGAATAGTGGGAAGGTATGACCTAAGAAGACAAAGAAGGCGACGATGTTGACCATCAATTCATTCAAGTATTTGTACTGGAAGAAATTCTGCTTGATCGGAGTGTAGACAAGAATGAGAAGAACCACAAGCATCGGAGCAAAGCATTTTAGACCATCGAGAATCATTGTCATGAAACCCGCCTTTTTACCTAAGGTTCTACCGACATTGGTGCCGCCGGTATTATGAGAACCATAATCGCGAATATTGATGCCGTGCATCTTGCCAATCAAAACACCATTGGGGATACTACCGCAGAGATAACCGACGATCATGCATCCAAGCATGAACAAAAGTGTATATAAAATTTCCATATTATTTTTCCTTGGTTTCGACGCTAAATATTATATATAAATACCCTTTAATTTTAAAGGGTTAATCGGTAAAATAATTACTATGAGGTTTTTATATGAGCGAGAATTATAATGCATCTTCGTTAGCCATTCTTCACGGGCTCGAACCGGTCAGAGAAAGACCGGGTATGTATATCGGCTCCACTTCCACCCTTGGTTTACACCATCTGGTGTGGGAAATTGTCGATAACGCAGTTGATGAAGCAAATGAAGGATATGGTAAGAATATCTATATCACCATT
>CACXYG010000195.1 GCA_902771745.1 uncultured Erysipelotrichaceae bacterium
CCAAAGCTTTTTCGTAATTGATTTCTTTGATTTTATCATTCTCTAATAAGGAAGGATCCTCCAAATAAGGCTGTAAATCAGAGATACGAGCAATAACATGATTCGCCTGAGACTTGAAATGTTCCGGGGAATGTTCCATGGCAAAGGTGTGAGGGAAGCGAGCAAACATGTATAAGTCATTACCAGAATCACCGCAGACGGCAACATCATTAATATCGATGTTGTTGCTTTGACAATAGCTGACTAAGCCATTACCTTTCTGAACACCTTTGGCCGTCACTTCAATGACATTGAGAGAAGTTGCAAACTCAAAATAATCACCAAATCTTGCTTTTAAGGCTGGACAAGCCTGCTCGGCTTTTGTCTTACCATCCTGCTTAAGACCAAAAGCGATCATGGCCTTGAAGTTATCCTTCGTGGCTAAGCGATTGACAAAGTTGGCATCGCCTTTGATAAGCTTTTCAGCAAAGTAGAAACGGAAGAGATTACCATAACGAAAACCTAGATCGATACCCGTTGGAACATTAGAACAGTTGGTATATAAAACATCACTGGTATCAAATAACATCCAAAGCCAGGGACCAAAGACATGATGGATATAAGCGAAAAGTTCCACTAATTTATCTCGGTTCATCGGTATTGGATTATGAATCTTATGATTCTCATCCATGTAAAAACCGCCATTACAACCAATCAAAGAGACTTTATGGTGTAACTGTCTTTCAATCTTAGGGACGATTCTTGGATTGCGACCGCTGATTAAAATAAGCTTACCTCCGTTATCGAGATAACGGCGTAAGAATCTTTTGTTGGTCGCTGGGATACCAGTTATTCTGTTCTTAGGATAGAACAAGGTACCATCTAAATCTGTAGCAATCAGTTTAATCATGACTGAAATATTTTATAACATTTGTAACAAAAACGAAACAAAGAAAGAGGGTAGCAAGCTACCCTCGATCCTAAAGGAGGTTTTTACTATGAACCTATACTATTTTTCGATTTCGATGACACCATAGCCATGGTCTTCTCTTTCGTAGATGACATTGACTAGGCCGGTGGCAGAATCAAGATAGATGAAGAAGTGATGTCCTAAAGCATCCATTCTGGCTAAGGCTTCTTCTTCGTCCATTGGAGTGAGGGATAAAGATTTACGTCTGACGATTTCAAACTCATTTTCCTCTGCCTCATCCGCAATGATCTGATCCAGATAGATGTTTTCACTTAAGGAATTATGTTTTGTGGATTTATTGAGCTGGGTCTTGATCTTTCTCATCTGACCTTCTAACTTCTCGACGACCGTATCGACTGCATTGTAGAAATCTCTTTCTTTTGCCTGAGCTCTGAGATAGAAACCATCGACAGTACTCATAGCGACTTCAACAGATTTGATTCTGTTTGGACGGATAAGAATCGTAACGACACAGCTGACTTCACCTTCGGAGCGGAAATAGCGTTCAAATTTTGCCAACTTTTCCTCGCAGGCTTTCCTCATTGCAGGTGTAAGCGAAACTTCTTTGCACACGTATTGGAATTTCATGATATGTTGGCTCCTTTCTATTCCTACTTTGATTATAGTCGATTTTATCGAGCTTTTAAAGCCCTTTCAATGAAAATTGTGAAACTTCGAAGAAATAGAAAAATAATGTTTTTGTTACCGCTTACAAGGTGTATAATAATAAGTGGTTGCGGATGTAAAACGTGAGAGAAAGATACGGAATTTCAATGTTCTAACTAGTATAATGTTTTTACTTGTATTTATTAGGAGAACCTAACATGAAACTGATTGGCCGTTTACTATGTCTTGGTGTCGGTATCTTTATGATCTTCTTTGGCGTTGTCGCTATCAGAGATAATGCCGCTTTGTTATCAGCCTCTGGTTGGGAAGATATCTTCGCCATACCAGAAAAACTACAACACTTAACAACCATTGCTGGTCAAGGCTTGAATTGTCTCGTCGGTTTGATTGCTATATTTGCAGCTATCAGAGGAAAACGTTCTATCAAGTTGATCTTAATCGCCTTCATCATGATGATTATGCCGGCCTACAACACTTATTTATATATCCAGGCTGGCGGCACGAACTTCTGGCCACTTGTAGAACAGTACGCAGTTCCAATTCTTTACTTCATCGGTATGGTGTTAGTTTAAAAAAACATTATAAAATGCTGGATTTCTCCAGCATTTTTTCTTTTCTAACATTATTTGTAACTTTGCAATAAGTCTTCGTTGAGATACCAGTTTTCACGATCGATGATCTTGATTTGATCCTGTCTGGTGTCTTTTAAGACTTCACCGCCTTCGCTATTATAGAACTCGATGAGTTTGATAGCATCATCGGTGATGATTTCACCGGGAATGACAAGCGGAATACCTGGCGGATAAGCCATGACGGTCTCGGCCGAGATTTCACCGATAGAATCTTTTAAAAAGACGACTTTATGTGGTGCATCATAAGCGACACGTGGAGAGACGAGATTGTCAGGATAAGAATACTTATACTGAGGAATATCGGCTCTATCGTCTTTCTGATAATAGCGATTGGATAAGACTTTAAAGCCTTCAATGAGATTATCGATATGCTTCTTGCTAGTACCAGGACCAATACAGGCAAGAACAACCGAGACTTCACCAAGTTCCATCTGAACATTGCAGAGTTCTCGGATCTTACGGTAGACTTCATAGCCATATAAGCCTAAACCTCTGGTATCAATGACCAGTTTTGTCTCATCAATACCATATACACCCGAATTATGTCTCTTGTCGATATATTCAGAACCGTTCTTATGAATGAGTTCTTGTCCATGAAGGGCCATTTCTTTTCTAGCCGCATCTAACGAGGCAAGAAGGAGAGGATTAGGAGAGGTAGAAGAAAACATCGCAAAGGCTCTTTTGACCTCTGCATATTCCACTCTATCACCCTGCATCAAAATCAGAGAAGTCTGGGTAAGAGAACCGGAATTCTTATGCATACTGATGGCCGTGATATCCGCACCAGCCTCCATAGCAGAACATGGTAATTCATCACTAAAATAGAAATTGGAGCCGTGTGCTTCATCGCAGATTACAATCATATTTCTCTTATGAGCTTCTTTGACAATCTTCTTTAAGTCGGAGACGACACCAAAGTAAGTTGGGTTGATGACAAAGACGGCTTTGGCGGTAGGATTTTCTTCCATCGCAGCGATGACGTCTTCACTCTTCATACCACAGGCCACACCTAAATCCTCGTCGATATCTGGTTTGACGAAAATCGGAATCGCACCCGAGACAATTAAAGCGTTGACCACCGACTTATGGATGTTTCTTGGAAGAATGATTTTATCTTTATCGTAAAGACAGGCTAAAATGACCGTCAAAATGCCACCGGTGGTGCCGTTGACCGAGAAGAAGCAATGATCCGCCTTGCAGGCTTTCGCAGCCAAATCCTGGGCCTCTTTTAAGACACCTTTGGCATTATAAAGATTGTCTAAGCCTATTGGTGCATTTGCATCATAGGCGAAGACTTCTTTTGACACGTAGCGGCTGAGATCGTTTTCCATACCGCCCAGTTTGTGACCTGGAACATCAAATGGTGTGGGATCAGCCTTTACATACTCGATGAGTGCAGTTAAGTATGGAGTGCGTTCCTGCTCGTTACTTTCGTTTGCCATTATTATTTACAAAGTTTCTTGAGAATTTCGACCTTATCTAAATATTCAAATGGAAGATCCAAGTCTGGTCTTCCGAAATGACCATAAGCAGCTAAACCCTGATAGCGGAA
>CACXYG010000196.1 GCA_902771745.1 uncultured Erysipelotrichaceae bacterium
TGGAGGATTTCGTCTGTTGTCAAACGAGTGGCAATCAAGGACTGAGATCCGTCTCTAAGTGCAGTGTCAACGATTTTAACGCCCATATGTTTCTCCTTATCGTTTGTACTAAAAGTTATATATAACTTGTATACAAAAAACGTACGTTATAGATTTTACAAAATATTTTCTTCTAGGGGTAGGGTTTTCTTTAGAAAAAGCGCGGAATATCACTCTTTGGGACAGGGTAACAAAGAGAAATGAGAAGTGATTACTCTTTTCGTTAAATTTTCGACTGTTTTGAATACCAACTGCGCAAGGGACTATGGAAAGGATAAAACTTTTCAACATAACATGACAATATCTCATATTTCAGAATTGAGAAGTCAAACTGATATGGTGACTGAGAGGAAACTTTGACGAAAGTATAACAGTGTCATTTGACAATAGCCTTGAAATGTTAAAAGAATTTTTGAAAAGAAAAATTGAATATTTATATCAAAATTGTGTAGGTTAATTTACAGATGCTTCGATAAAAAATGAAACATTTTTAAAGGTTAACTGTACAAAAAACCGATATTTTGGCGTTGTTTTACTTCTAGCATTTCATTTAAATTGAAAAGTGTACAATTGAATACACGCAAAATTATTGGACTTTAGTATAATAAATTGTTTTAGGCTAAAATGGGGTACTTGCGCGAAACTGAAAAAAAGATTTAAACTCTGGCCATAATTTGATATATTTACATAGTTTGCTTTAGCTAACTAAATTATCTCGTATGGAAAGAAAGGTTATTATCAATCATGAACCAATTATCGAAACATCTGCTCTTTTTTTTCGCTTCTTTATCCCTGGTTGGATGTCGACAAAACATAGCAAGTGAAAATTCTTCCTCATGCAACTCTGTTGTACCACCTTTAAACCTCGAATCTACCTCCGTCCAAGAAAACCCTTCCAGTTCTTCTAGAGTGGTCGAAAACATTCTCTGGGACGAAAATGTGGATTCTCTCTTACAGGTTTCTCTAGGAAAGTTTATCAATCGCTTACCTGTCTTGACTGCTGATGAATATATCGCTAACAACACACATAACGATAAGTACAACATTGAAATCACAACTATCTATTGCTTTTCTTCTGATGCCGATACTCTTGCAAGAGTCTATAAATCCGCTTTGAGCATGGATCATTTCCCTGTCGATAAGGATTCTGAGACTGGATACTATTCCGGTTTTAAAAGAGTTGCCATAGATTCCCTTCTTTGCCTTAGCTATGGATCATTCAAGCAAGAAGATAAACAAGGTGTCGTTCTCTCAACCTGGATTCAGCATGACAAAGAAAAAGAATTCCCTCAGGATGATGTCTATGACTTTATTTATGATGAGGTTCCTGTTCCACAGGCTAGATACTATTCTCATGCTATTAGACAAACAGCCTATACGACCATGCTTGAGATCGATTGCTATGATATCGATAGAAGCGCCTATCATGAATATGCCACAACTCTAGAAGAAGAGGGATATGACATCCAGGATTATGGCGATGCGTATTCCGCAATCGACCCAACCAAATATTTCGGGATTCAGTTCAGTTATTATTCCCCTGAGGAATCTATCGAAGTGGGATTTGAGGGTGATATGGCGGTGATGGTGATGTTGATTTATTTGATGAAATAAATTGAAAGGAAACAATTATGAAAAACAAAAAATTCTTGATGACGTTATCTTTGGTTTCTCTTTTCGGCATGGTTGCCTGTGAAAAAGAGAATTCCTCTGTTTTGGATGAAAAGCCGATTGATGTCAGTACCATTCCTGATTCTTCTAGCACAAAGACAAGCGACAAAGGATCTTCGAGTACAGTTGTAGATTCTACCAATGACTCTTCTAGTCAGAAAGATTCTTCTAGTCCCAAGGATTCTTCTAGTCCCAAGGATTCTACTCCAACAGTGGTAACCTGGAAGGAAGCCTTGACTCGTGCCATCAACAAGGATTACTCCAATATGACCGTCAACACTTTGGCTTATTCTGAAAGTGTGGAAGAAACTGGTGAATCCATTCTCTATTATGATGATTATCAGATCATCTTATCTGATTATTTTGGCACCACTTATACTAACTACTATCATGACTATAATGACGTTTCTTATCAGTGGTTTGACGGAGATGAGAAAAAGGGTGAAAAAGATGGCTGGTTGACCAAGGGTTATAACGACGCTTATGTCGGCCTTGGCTTATATAGCTATCTCGACGCCAGAAGAGTTTTTTCCATGGTCGACAAGTATCAGAATCTGGTCTCTTATTCTTATGGTACGTATTACATCGTGGATGAAGCGGCCGTGAATGATATTGTCTCTACCTGCTTCATGTGGTGTCCTGATGTCTCTGTGGATACTTTCTTCTTCACCATCGATTCCTTCAGTTTCAACTTCAAGAAGATGGGTGTCTTTGATACGGAAATCGATACCGAAAAGAATCAGTCCTGCTTTGTTATCAACCAGGTCGGCAGCACCATCTATGACGATAGCAAGTTACCAGAAGAACCAACAAGTGAAAACGTCTTAGAATACTGGCAGTTTAAGGGTTGGACTGGTCCAAGCATTCATCTTTATCCTTCTAGTCTCACCTTAGCTGCTGATCAGAATGTCACACCAGCTGAAGATGGAACCTATACTCTTGAGGTTGAAAAGAACCTTCTTCTTACCAGAAGCATCAACTACACCTATCCAGAAGGCGTAGAAGAAGCAAGAATCATCAAGGAGTACAAGCTTTCAGAAGACCTC
>CACXYG010000197.1 GCA_902771745.1 uncultured Erysipelotrichaceae bacterium
GGAATTACCAGCACCGATAACGGCGACATCCTTACCTTTATATAAAGGGCCATCGCAGATGGCACAACGGGAGATACCACGTTTGTGGAAAGCTTCTTCGCCTTCAATTGGGAATGGTTTTTCACCTAAACCGTTAGCAAGTAAGACATACTGGAAATCATGAGCGAGGTCTTTACCATATTCGACATGGAAGGTACCATCCTCATTTAAAGAGACTCTCTTAACTGCTTTATAGATCGGCTTGATATCAAAGGTCTTCAACTGACCTTCTAATAACATACCAAGATCAGGACCGCCGATAGATTTGACACCGGCATAGTTTTCAATCTTCTCGGTCTTGTTGACCTTACCACCAACAAGTTCCTTCTCGAAACAATAAGGAACCATACCATAACGTTTCAGATAGATCGCTGCGGAAACACCGCTAGGACCCAAACCGATAACGGCAACTTCTTTTTTATCAACCATAATTTTTACCTCCTAGGCTCTTTCATATTAGCAAATAAATTGTATGCAATGAAATAAATATGCTCTAGTTGTTATCCTGTAGCTCTTTTTCTTTGGCTTTGAGTTTTGATAAATCGATGCTATCGTCATCTTCTTCCTGAGAAGAAGTGTTCTCTTCAGAAATATGATCAACAGCTACAACATCCAATTCCTGAACATAGAGATGCTTCAGCCATAAGACCTTATCAAACTTGTTTTTCTTGGCAAGATAATCCAAGACGTGATTGACGATGATTAAAACAATACCAATGATGATAAAAGCCAATGCCATACCATACGATTTATAACCAGAACGTTCCGAAGTGACATCACTTGTACCCATGATGAAAGCGGGATTACGCAGAGGTTCCAAGACAAAACGAACAACGCCATAAGCGATGAAATAACCAAAACCGCTATCGCCATTGACATAGCGTTTTCCCTCTAAGGCTGGTAAGCCCTGGGCTAACAAGAAGAAGAATAAAAGATTGACCACACCTTCGACTAAAAAGAGTGGGGCAGCAATACTGCCTTCTGGTAAACGGACACCAGAGAGCATCGCCGAACTACCATTCTGCATGTTGTTGGTGATAAAGGTTGGCAAGAATCCCCAGGCATCTAAAGTGACAGCATGACCGAAGACTTCCTGATTGAAGAAGTTACCCCAACGACCGATGGCTTGGGCAACCAGAATGGTTGGAATCGCAAAGTCCATAATCTGTAAGACAGAAGTACCTCTTCTTCTTAAAGCGACATAGATGACACCAGCGACAATACCAAGAATCGCACCACCCTGAATGGCTAAGCCGCCATTCCATAAAGCAAACATGTTACCAAAACCAGCCCAGAAGCCACTGTTTTGATAAACCGGAAGGAATTCTGCATTCCACGAGGCGATGACATACCAGATACGGGCGCCGACAATACCGCTTGGGAAAGCAACTAAGAAGACCGTATCAAAGAAATGCCAGTCAAAACCAGCTTTATGAGCGCGATAATCAGATAAGAACAAAGCGAGTAAGGCGCCGAGTAAAATCACAATCGCATAAAAGCGAATGACCGGCGCATCAAAAGGAATACCATTAGCGTAAACGAGTGTCATTATTCTTCATCCTTCTTTTCTGTATGATCCTGGGGAATGACCGCACCGGTATTCTCCATGGAATAGGGTTCTGCATGAGAGTGGAACTTGTCACTGCCTTTGACATTCATGGCAGCCATGGCATTCAAAGCGGAGTTGCTGGAGAGATTCTTTTCACGTCTGACCTTCTGATGAAGTTCAGACAAACGCTTCTGGAACTCATAACCGGTATCATAACCATAGTCTTTCAACTTAAAGTTGGTAACTGCCGTTTCCACAATTTCTGACATACTTCTTGCCGCCGAGACAGGAAGTTTGATCAACGGAACCGTCTCACCAAGAATCTCATAAGAGTCGGTCTTCATACCGATTCTCTCTAACGGTTCCTCTCTCTTGAAAGGAACAAGGTTGATGACCAGACGAATGGCAGTCTTATCGGCAAGGGAGTTGACGCCAAAGATTCTTTCGACGTTGATGATGCCAATACCGCGGACTTCCATCATACCCGAGATGGATTCTGGACAAGTACCAATCAAGGTACCTCTGACATCAGAGATATCAACTCTATCATCAGCGATCAGACGATGACCTCTACGGATCAAATCCAGAGAGATTTCACTTTTACCGATACCAGATTCACCAAGTAAGAGAACGCCGATACCATAGATTTCCATCAAGACGGCGTGTAAGGCAGTTTTGGGAGCCAAAGCTTCCGATAAGTAGACGTACATATCGGAAGATAAGGTGGAGGTGTCCTGATTAGAGGAGAACAAAGGAGCATTGGCTTCTTTGGCCGCTCTCAAGACAGGTTCCGGACAGGAGTTGCCCTGGGTGATGATGATCGCCGGACATTCCGGAACGAAGATCTTCATGCAGTTATGAAAAACAAAATCAGGGTCAGAATCATTGATCAAGGCAATTTCCTTGTTGCCGATAAGCATGATTCTAGACTTGTCATGGAAGTGGAAGATACCTAAAAGCTCCACGCCAGGACGATCCAATTTGGCGATGCGGACAGGTCTCTGAAGAGAGTTCATATCGCCGGAGATAACATTAAAGCCGAAGTGATTGGCTAATTCTAAACTAGTTAACATAACTCACACCTCACAAAAACTCACATAATTATATCAAAAGTTTTCTAGTAATTAATAATTTAATTATGCAACA
>CACXYG010000198.1 GCA_902771745.1 uncultured Erysipelotrichaceae bacterium
TGATGTCTGGTTATTACAAGACACCGATTGAGAAGCAGGATTTTGATGAAAAAGGCTGGTTCCACACCGGTGACCTTGGTTTCATGGATGATGATGGTTATCTCCATTTTGCTGGTCGTAAGAAGGAGATCATCATCAAGGGTGGTGAGAATATTCTTCCTAATGAAGTGGCTTCGGCAATTTCTGAAGAAGCATGTGTTGCTAACGTTCAGGTCTTTGGTGTCCCTCATGAGTTCTGGGGTGAACAGGTTGCTGCTGCAATCTTATTAAAGCCAGGTTACGCCTTCAACAAAGAAGAATTCCTTAGCCATGTCGCCACAAAGTTAGCTAAAATCAAAGTTCCAGATCATGTCTATGTCTTTGAAGAATTCCCAACGCTTGCCAATGGCAAGACCGACTTGATCAATCTCAAGAAGATGATCATCGCTAAGATCAAAGAAGAAGCTTAAGACTATCTGAGCCATGAAAATTCATGGCTCTTTTTATTATTTTTTCTTTTTTATGGCTTATCAGCCCATAAAAAGATATACTTAATCATGTCAAAAAATAGGAGAAATTAATTATGGCAAATCTCTTTGCAGCTTATACCATGAATCATCTTGGTAAAGAAGCAATTACACCCGTCAGCGAAGCTGATATCCAAGTGCAGTTACAAAGCATGCTCAAGCAGCATGTTCACACTGCCACCAAAGAAGATGTCGCTAGCGAAGGCGATATCGTCAACATCGACTTTGAAGGTTTCTTAGAAGGCGTTCCTTTTGAAGGTGGCAAGGGTGAGAAGTATGATCTTGAACTCGGTTCTCATACCTTCATCCCTGGCTTTGAAGAACAGCTTGTCGGCAAGAAGGCTGGCGAAGATGTCGAAGTCAATGTCACGTTCCCAAAAGAATACCAGGCTGAAAATCTCTCTGGTAAGGCTGTTGTCTTTAAGTGCCACGTTCACGAAGTCAAAACCAAGATCCAGATGGAACTCAATGATGAATTTGCTGCTCATTTAGGTCTTAATTCCTTAGAAGAATTAAAAGAAGCTGTCAAGAACGACATCAGTCATCAGCGTCAGAATGAAGCTGATAAGAACTATCTTGAAAAGTTATTAAGACACCTTGTCACTACTTCTACCATCGATGTCACTCCTGAACAGGTCTCTGATGCTAAAAAGAAGATCATCGACTTCTACACCAACTCTGTCGCTCGTTATGGTATGACTTTAGAATCCTATCTTGCCACTATGGGTATGGATATGGCTAAGTTTGAAGCCACCCTTGCCGATGAAGCTGCTAACACTGCTAGAACTGATGTCTTAACCAACTACATCATTGAAAAAGAAAACCTTACTGCTACCGAATCTGAAATCAATGCTCAGATCACTCTCATCAAGAATTACTATCATTTAACCGATGATAAGGTCAACGAACTTGTCAGTGAACATAGAGCTGATATCATCAACGATATCACCAGAGAAAAAGTCGCTGAATTCTTATTAAAGAACAACGACTAATCAAGAAAACATTCAAAAACACTTTTTTCTACGGAAAAGAGTGTTTTTCTTTTATCTTATATTTTTTATAGTCATGTAAGCATTATTATTTATGATAGATAAATAATTAGTGATACAATATCCATCGATGAAACACATACTTCTTATTGCCACAGGTGGTACCATTGCCTGCAAGATCAAAAATGACGGATTACAGCCTGCTTTAGATTGCCAGGAACTTTTATCCTACTTAGATGATTTAAGCGATATTTGCCATGTCGATGCCATTCAGTTATTCAATTTAGATTCCACCAACATGACCTATGACCACTGGAGTAAAATCGCTGCTGTGATCAAAGAAAAATATGATCAATACGATGGCTTTGTCATCACCCATGGTACGGATACCATGGCTTATGCAGCCTCTGCTTTATCCTACATGATTCAAGACTCCTATAAACCGATTGTCTTTACCGGTTCTCAGAAGTCTATCTATATGAGAGATAATGACGCTAGAAATAATTTAACCAATGCGTTTATCTATGCTTCTTATGAGAAAGCCTATGGTGTTACTATCGTCTTTGATAACAAAGTTATCTTAGGTACCAGAGCTAAGAAAGTCAGAAGTAAATCCTATAACGCTTTTACTAGCGTCAACTATCCAGAAGTTGCTAGAATCATCGAAAAAAAAGTCATACTCTATATTGAAAAGCAATATAAGAAAGAAGATGTCAAATTCTATTTAAACTTCAATACCAATGTCATGGTTTTAAAACTGGTTCCTGGTATGGATAATTCCTTATTGAATTACACCTTATCTCATTATGATGCCATCATCATGGAAGGTTTTGGTGTTGGTGGTCTTCCTATGTATTTAGAAGAAGACTATTCCCAGTTCAAAGATAAGACCATCATCATCACTACCCAGGTACAGTATGAAGGTTCTGACCTTAATGTCTACCAGGTTGGCAAACTCATCAAGGAGAAATACGATCTTCTTGAGTCTTATGATATGACCATTGAATCTCTGGTTTCTAAAATCATGTGGATCAGAGGTATGACGAATGATAAAGAAGAAATCAAGGAGTTGCTCTATACCCCTATTTATAGCGATATTCTTCGATAAAACTAGAAAACAGCAAGATATAATCCATCTGTCAAAGACAAAACAGACGGTCAGAAAAAAGTTTGAAAATTTCGAAAAAAAGAGTTGTTTCTTCAAATCAAGTTTGATATAAT
>CACXYG010000199.1 GCA_902771745.1 uncultured Erysipelotrichaceae bacterium
CAATGGAGATGCGCTGGCGCTCGCCGCCAGAGGGCCCGACGATGACCGTGGTGGTCTTTTCCGGGATATTCAGGGAAAACCCGTCGATGATTTTTCGCTTGTCATAATCTTTCAAATCTCGCGCTCCTTTTCATGACAATTCTTGTTATTATTTGCATTTACCACGTCGGTGTTAGTTTCAGCTAACCGCGCCGGCGCAAATGTAGGACAATTCGCATAAATTTTTTTCAAAAAACTTTCGAAAAACTATTGACAACATTTCAAATTTGATGTATAATAAAGATAATCTGAATATAGTAGTTACTGGATGTAAATTTTTACTATAAATAGACAGTAAGCGTGTGTTTATACATATTAAACCACAGTCAAAATCACCGGCATCACTGGAATTTCATCAAATTGTTGAGATCTTCTGGATGATAGACAAAGCTGTCGCCAATCAAAGATTCGACATAGTTGGATAAGCGTGGATTGGCAACAAGGAGGAATCTTCTATGAGAGATACCGTTGGTCTTGTTGTTGAACTTTTCGGGATACTGATTATAGAGTTCCTTGAAGGTCTGGGTCTTTAAGATCTCGGTGTGGATACCAGCAACACCATTGACGCTGGTGGCGACATGGATGGCAAGCTGACACATGTTGACATTGCCGTTATGGATGACCTTGGAATGGAGAATGGCTTCTTCAGAGACACCCTTTTCTCTCATGAACTGGACCATACGACGGTTGATTTCTTCAATGATCATGTAGACTCTTGGAGCAACCGAACCGATATATCTGCATGGCCATTTTTCCAAAGCTTCTGGCATGACGGTGTGATTGGTAAAGGCAAAGCACTTGGAGACGATCTGATAAGCGCTATCCCAACCATAGCCATGTTCATCCATCAAGATTCTCATGAGTTCCGGAATGGACATGATCGGATGAGTATCATTAAGTTGGAAGACATAATGATCATAAAGATGATCGAGTGTTCCATAAAGGTTCATTTCTCTGTTGACGGCAGTCTGCATACCGGCGGAAACAAGGAAGTACTGTTGTCTTAAACGTAAAAGTTTACCTTCTTCGGTAGAATCATCCGGATATAAACCGTGGGTGATATCTCTGATGAACTTGAGATAATGCATGAAGTCGGCATTCTTTGGTAAGGCTTCATCAGATGGTTCAGCATACCAGAGACGAAGCGTATTGATGACTTCGTTGCTCTTACCGATAATAGGAACATCAAATGGTACGGCTCTGACAGCATAAGCGTTAGAAGTCTTCCATCTTATTTCACCATCTTCCCCACGATAGGTCTCAGGATTGCCGTAGAAACGGACGATGACCGAATCGTTTGGTTTTCTGATTTCCCATGGGAAACCCTCTGTTAGCCAGGTATCAGGATATTCCTGCTGTTGGCCATCGACGATCTTCTGACGGAAGAAGCCATATTCGTAACGGATGGTATTACCATGACCTGGCAACCCTAAAGAAGCGATGGAATCCATAAAACAGGCGGCAAGTCTACCAAGACCACCGTTGCCAAGACCGGCATCGGGTTCTTCCTTCTTCAAAGCCTCATAATCGATGCCCATTTCCTTTAAGGCATCCTTGACTTCATTCAAGACGTCCAGATTGTATAAATTGGTCGAAAGAAGTCTGCCCATCAAGAACTCCATGGAGAAGTAGATGAGCTGTTTCTGATCGGACTGGACGACTTCTTCTTTGCACTTCTTATTTAAAACGTTGGCATAATCTCTGACCATGGTACCTAAGATGTCATAAAGTTCATGGTTATCGAGATTTTTAGGATCGCGAGAATACTTCTCAATGCAGCGATCGGTAAAGTTTGCGATAAACTCTTTCTTGAAGTTTTCGCCTTTCTTAAACTGGAACATATCAAAATGCGATTGGCACATGAGTCAACAGCCAATTCTCCTATCTTTCTGACTCTTAATGAACGGCTTTTTCGTCTAACGTCTTTTTGGGATCCTCGAGGGTCACATAGGGGCGTTTTTCCTCAGGAATTTCCTTACGGTGACATAAATAAACGGCGCCAAAGGAAGGAATCTTAACCGTGATGCGGTATTTTTGGTTATGAATACCAGAGCCATGGGTAGTTAAAGGTAATCCATTATACTGATTCCAACCACCATAGACTTCCTTGTCGGTATTCAAAACTTCTTCATAAGTACCCTCATATGGGACTCCGACATCATAATCCCAATAGAAGTTTGGTGTCATGTTAAAAATGAAAATCATGCATTCTTCTTCTGACTCTCTGCGGAAAATGTAAACACTTTGGTCCGCATTATCCGCCATGATCCAGCCAAAAGACTTCGGATCATACTCATCTTGATACATCGCAGGGTGACTGGTGTAGAGGCGGTTGAGGTCACGAATCAATCTCTGAACGCCTGCGTGCTTGGGATAACCAAGAACATTAAAGGCGATCGGTTCGAACTCTTTCCACTCATCAAAAGTGGCCAGTTCATTACCCATGAAGTTCAGCTTCTTGCCTGGGTGAGCATACTGATAGGCATAAAGGTTACGGACATTAGCAAACTTATTATCATAATCACCCCACATCTTGTTGACGATGGAGCCCTTCATGTGAACGACTTCATCATGCGAAAGAGGCAACACGAAATTCTCACTGTAGAAATACGCCATCGAGAACGTCAACTGATTGTGGCAATACTTCTTGTA
>CACXYG010000200.1 GCA_902771745.1 uncultured Erysipelotrichaceae bacterium
GTTCCACTTCGCGGAAGTCAACCATTCCATTCCTTATGAACGTTATGTTTTAAAGTTCCCGGAGATGCTTGTACCAGATCACGTCAAGAAGACCCTTTATGCCCGTTCTCCATTTTATCGCTTAACCCAAGAAGAAATCGCAGTTTTCCGTTCTTTAGACAACTACTATTCGACCATGAATGACGATGATATGTATATCATCTGTGTGGCTAAACTTTGGGAATTATTCGCCCTATTAAATAATAATAAAGAAAGAGTCAACAATGCGGATAACCCCTCTGTCGTCTCCAAGATCATTCATTATATCGAGCAGCATCTTGAAGATAATCTTTCGATCTCCAAGATGAGTCAAGAGCTCTCCTACTCCGAATCCTACATCTCCAACTCCTTTAAAAAGGAGATGCACATCCCGATCATGAAGTACATCCGTTCGAAAAAGATCATCCACGCACATTCCTTGATTCAAAACGGCGAAAAACCCCAAGATGTGTGTGAAAAACTCAATTTTAATGATTATTCGACCTTTTACCGCCAATATCTGAAAGTTATCGGCGTTTCTCCATCAGTAGATAAATAGTGAAAAATGCAAACGAAATAGCAAAATAATTGCAATTGTCGTTTGCTTTTTGTTTGCTTAAACTAATATAGGACGAAAAGGAAAGCCCTTTCCAATAGGAGGTTCTATGAGAAACATTGTCAATATCAATGGTAATTGGAAGTTTGTAAAAGAAGATGTCGGTTTCGAGAAGGCTGTTGCTGCTTCTGGTGAGTCTATCAACATCCCTCACACCTGGAATGCTGTCGATGGTCAGGATGGTGGCGGTGACTATTATCGTGGTACTTGCTTCTATGTCAAAGAGTTCAATCGTCCTGAGATGAAGGAAGATGATGAAGTCTTTATTGAATTCAACGCGGTCAACTCCGAAGCGGAAGTTGTCTTAAATGGTCAGCAGTTAGGTATCCATGAAGGCGGTTATTCTCGTTTCCGTTTCAATATCACTCCATATTTAAAGGATAAGAACGTTTTAGTTGTCTCTGCTTCTAACAGAGTCAATCCAAAGGTCTATCCACAGAGAGCAGACTTCACTTTCTATGGTGGTATCTATAGAGACGTCAACTTGATTGTCGTTGGCAAGAATCACTTCGACTTGGAATACTTCGGCTCCCGCGGTTTCCAGGCTGATCCACTTGTCGATGGCAAGAATGGTAAGTGCGTCATCAAGGGTTTTGTCACCGGTACTGGTACTGTCAAGACCAGAATTGAAGATGCGGAAGGTAACGTGGTTGCCTCTGGTAAGGATGGTGAAGAACTCTTGATCGAGAACGTCCATCTCTGGGATGGTGTCAAAGATCCATATTTATACAAAGCTTATGCTACTTTAGTTGATGAAAACGATGTTGTCTTAGATGAAGTTTCTTCCTATATCGGTTTCAGATTCTTCTCTGTCGATGCTAAGAAGGGTTTCTTCTTAAACGGCAAGTCTTGTCCTTTACGTGGTGTTTCCAAGCATCAGGATAGATGGGCTAAGGGTAACGCTGTTTCCAGAGCTGACTTAGAAGAAGATATGAAGATCATAAAGGAGTGCGGTGCTAACACCATCCGTCTTGCTCACTATCAGCATGATGATTACTTCTATGAATTATGCGATAAGGCCGGTATGGTTGTCTGGGCTGAAATTCCATACATTTCCAAGCACGAAGATGTCGGTGATGAAAACACCGTCTCTCAGATGCAGGAACTCGTCTATCAGACCTATAATAACCCATGTATCATCGTCCGTGGTTTGTCTAACGAAATCACCATGATGAAGGCTGGTCCAGATAGACTTGAAAACCATAAGAGACTTGAAGCTTTGGTCAAGAAGATCGATCCACATAGATTGACTGTCACTGCTGGCTTTGCTGCCATCGGCGACTTCAACAAGCTCAACTTCATCACGGATGTCTTCTCCTTCAACTTCTACTTTGGCTGGTATGTCCCAACCACGCTTCTCAACTATGTCAGATTCACCTGGTTCCACCTCACTCATAGAAAGACTCCAGTCGGTCTTTCCGAATATGGTGCTGAAGCCATGCCAAATCTCCACTCTGAACATCCAAAGAGATTCGATAACACCGAAGAATACGCTTGTGTCTATCATGAAAAGATGCTCAAGTTCTTCGATCGATATACCTATTTATGGGCTACCCATGTCTGGAACATGTTCGACTTTGGTAGCGATGGTAGAAACCAGGGTGGTGACCCAGGCAAGAACCATAAGGGTTTGGTCACCTTCGATCGTAAGATCAAGAAGGATTGCTTCTATGCCTATAAGGCTTGGTGGACCACTGATCCATTTGTCCATCTCTGCGGTACTCGTTTCATCAACAGAACGGGTTCTACCACTTTGATCAAAGCCTACTCCAACCAGAAGGAAGTCTCCTTCTACCTCAACGACAAATTATTCAAGACCGTCAAGGCCGATAAGGTCTTCACTGTCAAGATGCCATTGAGTGATGGTATGAAGGTTGAAGTCAGATGTGGTGATATGAAGGAATCTATGGTCCTTCATAAAGTCGCTGAAAGAGATCCAGCCTACATCTTACCAAAGGGTGGCAACTCCTACTCTTGGGAAAAGAAGAAAGCCGGTGCTGATGTCGGTGCCAAGGCTGAGCAGGAAAAGAAGAACTAAAAAGTTAACA
>CACXYG010000201.1 GCA_902771745.1 uncultured Erysipelotrichaceae bacterium
AAAGCATGACCGCTGGAGAAAACACCGGTAAAATCGGCAGCATTTCAATCACTGTTAATAAGCTAACTATAGGTGTCACGGTTAAGAAGTGGTTTAGTGTTTTCGTTTTGAAGGACTTAGCTAGCCCTGAATCATATTTCCAGGCGATATTTAGAATTCAGACACCATTGGTTGAAAACGGAAAGATCCTCAAAACTGATGGTTATGTATATGATTTCAACATAGATAGAGCAGCTTCGCTTCTTTTAAAATATGCCGAAGAATCATCTAAGGAAAATGCATATACGAAGATGCAAGTCGCTAGACTGATCGTTAAGTACTTACCTATTTTCATGGATGGCGACATGGAACACCCAATTGGCGAAGATACATTCTTCAAGCTTGCTGAGTTTGGTGATAGCAGAGGAAAGCCGCTTTCAAAGAAAATCAGGGACACCAAAAATACGACCTGGATCCAAGATGAAGATACAATCGCCGCTATGCTCAATGACGAGGAGGTTAGCGACATTATTAAACATGTCTTTGCACATGCAAAATTTGGAAAATCCAAGGATAGAGATGTCCCTCCTAAACCAGATGATGCAAGTTTTAAGGATAAGGTTACTTTAGAAGGAAGAGATAAAGGCTATGCCTTAGGTATGGCTGATAGTAAGCTTTACCTTGATTTAGATGATAATGAAGTCCAAGAACAATACGATGCAAACGAAGAAAAGCACATCAAAGAAAACATTCCTTCAGATTTAGATGAGCTCCATAAGAAATACTTTATTAATGGCTTCAAGAAAGGCTATGAACAAGGCGTCAACGCTCCTATTAAGAAGCTCCAATGCGGCAAAGCCGATGGTCTTAAGTTTGTCGACAAAGTAAGAGAACATTTCGGCGAAAAAATTACATATACAACTGAAACAAAGCAAAAGATAGAGAACTTTGTTGTTGCCTATCTTAATGACATAAACAACATTCCTCAGGAATATAGGGGAAAGATCTACAAGCGCTGGTACTGTGATTCATTTAGAAAAGCAGTAAAGAAAGCCTTGGTACCTGTAATCAAAAACGCCGATGACACTTCTATCCAAGATGCAGATAACGTCATGCAGCACATCTTGGCTCGTTTATTTGAATTCCTATATATTTCTGTTTATAGAGAAACGACATTTGATGAAATCTTTAAGAATGCAGATCCGGATAGGTTCTTAGAAGCTGTCGGTATCACTAAGAAGGACTTTGAGGTTCTCAACAAGTATCACATCTTCAAAGAAGATATCCTTAATGGCTTCATTAGAGAATTCTTTGAAAACGAATCAATTGGATCTACTTTAGATTTATCAAATGAAGAAGTAAGAAAGAACTATAGAAACAGCTTTGATTGGTTTGAATTTGGAATTGAAGGCGAAACACATACTGAAGCTCCAGAACAAACAAGAATTTCGAGAACGTTTGTTTCAAGCAAACCTGTTGAGGAACCTGTAAATGCTGTGGAAAAGCCTGCTGAAGAAGAACCAGAACTAGTGGTGGAAGAAAAACCACAGAAACCAATTCGCTATTATTTGGCTTATGGCAGCAATCTCAATTTGGAACAAATGTCCAGCAGATGCCCAACCGCAAGGAAAGTAGGGACATCAGTTATCCATGACTATCGCTTGATGTTTAAGGGAAGTTCCTCTGGAAACTACCTCACAATCGAGAGGGCTAACGGATATGCTGTTCCTGTTGGTGTTTTCGTCGTTAATGAAAATGACGAAGCATCGCTAGATAGATACGAAGGATACCCTGCTTTCTACTATAAAAAAGATATAAAAGTTGAACTTAAGGCTGATGATGGATCATTCAGCCAAATCGAAGCATTCGTTTACATTATGCACGAGGATAGAAAACTCGGAAGACCTTCTGATGAATATGTTGAACGAGTTTCTGAGGGATACAAAGCATTTGGTTTTGACTCTAGGCTACTAGATGAAGCTATTGAATTCAGCTCTCCAAAGGTAGTAGCTAAGCCAAAAGCGATAGTTGAAGAAGAACCTCTCTCTTTGAAAGATCAAATAGTAAAAGTTTTAAGAGAATCGGGCAAAGGAATGAAATCTGGAAAGATCGCAGACATTCTTGGTGTTTCCAAAAAAGAGATCAACAAGATCTTAACTATTGAAGCATCAGGCATTGCTCCTGCTATCATGGTAGGTTTTCTTCTAAATGTTCCTGTAGTTTTTGCTAAAAAGAAAAAGCCTTCAACCATGGGCGATATGCTAGTAACTGAAGTTTTCTCATTTACTAAGAACAAATCATACTCAGTATGTTGCTCAAAGGATTTCTTACACCAAGGTGATAAAGTCTTATTCATCGATGACTTCTTAGCTAATGGCAATGCTGCTAAAGGCATTATTGATTTAGTAAAACAAGCAGGAGCTGAGCTTGCTGGCATGGGCTTTATCATTGAAAAGTCATTCCAACATGGTGGCGACTTCTTACGTAATAGCGGTTTCCAAGTTGAATCTCTTGCAATTATCGATAGCCTTGATAACTGCCAAATCAAGTTCAAAGGTGAATAATCATGTCTGATATCCAAAACAATGAAACTCATGAGAAGTTTCAAGAACAAGATATGGAAAAGGCTAATTATCAAGCAGAGCTTATTTATCAACTTGAAGATAGACCTCCTTTAAA
>CACXYG010000202.1 GCA_902771745.1 uncultured Erysipelotrichaceae bacterium
TCTATCTGGACTACGTCTCAGAAGAAGACCTTTTTGTTTTTTTCTTTGATGAATCCTTCCTAGATTGTACAAACTATCTTTCCTTACACCATGATACGCCAAAAAGCTACGCTCGTAAGATCATCTTAGACATCCGACGTAAGACTGGTCTTACTGTTACCGCAGGTATCGGTAAGAACATGTTCATGGCCAAAGCCTGTATGGATATTGAGGCTAAGAAGAACAAAGACTTCCTCGCTCAATGGGATTATATGGATATCCCGAAACATCTCTGGCCTATCACACCGCTTAGCAAGATGTGGGGTATTGGCTCAAGATTAGAGAAAAGACTGAATAAGATGGGCTTTTATTGCGTCGGTGATATCGCTTGTTCTGATCCGGAATTCTTAAAGAAGAAAATTGGAGTCATCGGTGAAGAAATCTATTATCATTCCCTAGGTTATGATGATGCCTTACTACAAGAAACCTATGTTGCCAACAATCACTCCTTATCAGTCGGACAAGTCTTGTTACGAGATTATTGTGATGAAGAGATGCCGATTGTCATCCGCGATATGGCCATTGAATTGTCAGACCGCATGTTTGAAGAGAAAGTCTTAGCCAATAATTTCTTGCTTTATATCGGCAATAAAGACCAGGGCGGTTTTGGTAAAAAAATCGGTTTCTACACCCCGACTGACAGTGCCGAAAAAATCGGTCGAGAAGCGGTTAGTAAATACATGGAACATAAAGAATTATTTCAAAATGAAAATGAGTTGTTTCGTCAAGTTATGCTTGTTGCTGTCGATGTTATTCCAAGAGATAATTATCAGCCTTCTCTATTTGAAGATTATGAAGAAGACTGTAAATTGCGCAACCTTGAAGAAACCCTTGTTGAAATTCGTAGACGTTATGGAACCCTCAAGGCCATGCCTTGTTCAGCCTTGAGTTTGTCATCCACCTTTATCACCAGAAGTAATCAGATAGGAGGACATCACGCATGAGAGGTATGAAGAAATGGTTGCCGTTTAAATCGTTATCCGGTCAGTATGACATGCTCGATAAGATGAAGTCCGAGCGCAACAAAGTGTCGATGCCAGAGTTATCAGTAGATCAGATTGATGAACTCAACCGTGTTTTAGTAAGCCTCCAAAAAGGAGACCAAGTTGAAGTCGTCTACTTCCAGGAAGGAGAGATTCTTCGTAAGCGTGGTATATTCCTGAGATGTGATGGATATAACCAAAAAGTCTTTTTCAAGGGGTTTACCCTTCCGTTTAATGCCCTGTTGAGGTTCGAAAATTAAAAAAATAATTTTTTTAGACAAAAATTCGTTAAAAAGGGCAATATATTACATGAAAGGGGCATTGTGATGAAAGTTTTCTCTTTACATAGAGTAAATAATTATATATACTAACCTAGGCCTTTTTTCTGGAAGGCTATATACTTTTCTGCCGATTCCTGATGTAGAACCGGCCGGAAGACCATAGGAGGGTATAGATAGCATGAAAAATTATGAACTCATGTACATTCTCATGCCAAATCTCGAAGAAGAAGATTTAAAGGCTGAAAACGCCGCTCTTCAGAAGATTATCACTGACAATGGTGGCAAGATCACTGGTGTCAATGAATGGGGTATGAGAGACCTGGCTTATGAAATCAAGAAACAGACCAAGGGTTACTATGTCGTTGTTAACTTCACTGCTGATGGCAGTGTCAACGCCAAGTTCAACTCCATCGCCTCTCTTGATCAAAAGGTCATGAGATTCCTTATCACAGTTGCCAACAACTAATTGAAAAGGAGAAAGTAGAATTATGGCTGGAATGAATCGTTGTGTCTTAGTTGGTCGTATGGTTAGAGACCCAGAACTCAAGAGAACAAACTCTGGAGCTTCTGTGACTTCTTTTACTATCGCGATTGACAATCCATCTAGAAATGGAAGCGACAAAACTACGTCTTTTATCCCTTGCACTTGCTGGAACAAGACTGCTGAAAACGTTGCTAAGTATTGCTCTAAAGGCTCACTTATCGGTGTTGATGGCAGATTGAATCAGAGAAGCTATGAGGATCGTAACGGTGGCAAACGCTCCGTTGTCGAAGTCATCGCTGAAACTGTTCAGTTCTTAGAACGCAAAGGTGAAAACTCTGGTTTTGATTCCGATATGCCTGCTGATAACGGCGCAGACAATTCTACCATCACTCACGAGGGCATTGATTCCTCTGATGATGACTTGCCGTTCTAAGCTTAGGTCGTCCTAAGCGGAAAGGATAACAAGAACATGTTCCGTAGAGTTAAACCAAAGAGAAAGTTCTGCTATTTCACCAAGAATCATATTAAGTATATCGACTATAAGGATGTCGAACTTTTAAAGAAGTACATCTCTCCATCTGGAAAGATCACTCCAAGAAAGATCACCGGCACTTCTTCTAAGTATCAGAGAATGTTAGCTGTCGCCATCAAGCGCGCCAGATACATGGCTCTCTTACCATATGTCGCTGATTAATTCTTAGTAAATAAGAGAATTACATGAAAATTAAAACCTCGCACTACATCATGCGAGGTTTTTGTTTGTATTTCATTTTTATCACTCACCCAGAGCGACAAATAGATTACGAA
>CACXYG010000203.1 GCA_902771745.1 uncultured Erysipelotrichaceae bacterium
TTACCAGGTGTTGTCGAAGATCTCACTCAGATCGTTTTAAACATCAAGAATCTCGTTTTACGCGATGATTCCGAATTGGATGAAGGCAAAACTTTAAAACTTGATGTTACTGCCAAAGACGAAGAAAAGACCATCAAGGCTGGCGATATCGTCTGCCCAGATATGGTTTCTGTCGTCAACAAGGAATTGGTCCTCTGCCATTTGGCTAAGGGTGGCCATATCCGTATGTCCTTATATGCCAAGAAGGGCCGTGGCTTTGTCACTGCCGAAGAAAATAAGGACAGCAATTGGAGATTAGGCATGATTGCTGTTGACTCCAACTTCTCTCCTATCGTCAAAGTCAACATCAACACTGAACCTACTCGTGTTGGCCACGATGCCAACTATGAAAAGCTCGTCATCGAAGTCACTACCGATGGCAGCATGGAAGCCAGCGACGCTGTCGCCTGGGCTGCCAAAATCCTTGATGATCACTTCAAGCTCTTCGAGGAACTCAACCAGGCTGTCAAAGATGCGACAGTCATGGCTATCAGCAAAGAAAAACCTGAAAATCAGTTCAACTCTATGACATTGGAAGATCTCGACCTTTCTGTCCGTTCTTACAACTGCCTTAAGAGAAATGGTCTCAAGACCGTTCAGGAACTTTGCAACATGAAGGAATCCGAACTGATGACCGTCCGTAACTTAGGTAAGAAGTCCTATAAGGAAATCTTGGATAAGTTGGCCGGCTTCGGTTTATCCCTCCAGCATGACGATAACACCAAGAAGTAAAGAGAGGTAAACTACTATGAGTACTATTGGTAGAAGAAATGTACACGGTAAGGGCGGTGTCCGCTTCAAAGCCGGTTATACTTCTGACAAGAGAAAGAATATGCTCAGAAACGTTGTTTCTCAGCTTATCATCTCCGGTCAGGTCGAAGTCACTGTTACTGTTGCTAAGCGCGCTAGCCAGGAAGCTGACCGCTTAGTTACTTATGCTAAGAAGGGCGATTTAGCCGCTAGAAGATTAGCTGCCAGATTCGTTCGCGAACAGGGCTTTGTCGATCCAAAGACTGGCAAAAATGCTTTACAGAAGCTTTTTGACGTCTATGGTCCAAAGTACAAGGATAGAAACGGTGGCTACACCAGAGTCTTAAAGACTTATAACCGTCGTGGCGACAACGCTCCGATGGCTATCTTAGCTTTCGTTGACTAATCGCTTGTATCAACAAAGAAAATCGGGTTACCTGGAGACAGGTAACCCTTTTTGATGGTTTTAAGGAAGGCTTCATCTTGCTTAAATCTTGCTTAATATGTTACGTAATTATTTATAATATTTTTGATTTTTACTATTTCGCTTGTCTGGTATAGTCATTTTGATAAGACCGTTTTCAATAGCTGGATTCAGATAGGTGTTTCTTAATGTCTCTTTGGACTTGATATGAAGACGGGCCATGATTTCATTAGCAGAAAGAGGAATATCTGTTTCCATGACTTCAAGAAGACGATTCACTTGATCGGAGATGTTTTCACTCTCTCTTTGGACGTTACTTAAAACATCATCAAGTACTTCATCAATCATTCTGAGCATAAACTCAATAAAGATATCCGAATTTCCTTTGGTATGACAAAGAGCGATTGCTTTATAGTATTCGTCTTGATACTTGATGATTTGACTCTCAATAGGGATATACTGGAAAACAGGATTCCATCTTGTCAACAAGACATTTTGCCACAATCGAGCTGTTCTTCCATTTCCATCACCAAATGGATGAATGAAGACAAATTCATAATGGAAGACACAGGATTTAATGAGTACAGGTGTTTCTTCATCATGGGCTAACCAATCAAATAGATCAAACATCAACGAAGGAACCATATTTGCTCCAGGGGCCATAAAGATAAGTCTATCACCATCATAGACACCCTCCCCATGATTACGATATTTGCCAGCATCTGCTTCAATGAGATTGGTAAGAATCTTGTGGGCTTTTTTCAAATCTTCTTCGCGATAGCAATCAAACTGATCAATCATGGAATAGGCTTGATATGCGTTCTTGACTTCTTGAATTTCTTTTTGTGAACAGAGGACGATTTTTCCTTCGATGACATCTCTTACTTGATCAAGGGATAAGGAATTCGCTTCAATGACAAGCGAGGAATGGATGGACTTTATGGTGTTGTTATGTCTTAATGTCGGCATTCTTTTTAAGGACTGAAAAGAAGTGATACGACCTAGTTTCTCTGTGATCGAAATGACTTTCGACAACATATAAATAGAGATAGAAAAAGGCGGTTTATACATCGTTTTTCCTCCTAAAATATCTTATATCTATTATATCATGTTGATTTTAGAAATACATTATCTTGCTTAAATCTTGCTTAAAATGTTACTGAATCTTACTCGCAAGTCGAAGTGATAATTATCACTTCAGTTTACAATTAACGAATTCTTATTTTCACCCTGGAAAATAAAAAAGTTCCAACGCGATGAACTGGTGTTTGTCAAGTAGACAGTAGAAATTCGAATTAACTAAAAACAAGAAGGCAGGAGAACTGTACCAGACAACCTATATTCATAGGGAGTGAG
>CACXYG010000204.1 GCA_902771745.1 uncultured Erysipelotrichaceae bacterium
TGGGTGCCTATGAAGTCTCTTGGCGATTTCCTGTACGGAGCATCCCATTTCAAGCATTGCCAGAATGCTTGTCCGTTGGTTGTGACCTATTTGGTGGAAAGGTCGTCTTTCCTTCTTTCCTTCCTTCATTTCCTGTCCTCCTTTCAAGAAGGGAAGACCGCTAAAAAAAGAATACCAAAAAAGGTGGTCAGGCACAAATTGCCACCTACATTGTTCTGCTATAAGTTATTCGCATTTAATATGAAACTTAATAAAATTTTTTATCCTTTATCGAACACATATTCAAAAGAGGCATAGGGGTGTTTCTTTTCTAAGATGATCTGATCTTTATATTTCAGAGTATAAGTCAAAGGAACACAAGGCGCTTCATGAATAACTCGGATCATATCTCCTTTGACTGGGGCTTTTAAACCATGGCCTTCCTTCTTATCCACTAAAATTTCAAGGGTGTATTTCCCTTTCTTTACTACGACATGATCTTTTTGAATACAGAGAGCTTTGGCAAAGTTATAAGTGCCAAAACGATATTCTTTGTTCTTGTGCTCTAAAAGGCAGGTGATACCTGTGATAGTAAATAATCCCAGGGGAATAGAGGCGATAGCTAAAGTAAGAGAGGCTTCTTCATCAATGGCGTTTAACCAGAGATACTTGGTAGGGAAGTTTCTTCCCTGGTCGCCTTCCATATAGCCGTTCCCTTTGTCAAAAACATATTCCTTTCCATTGAGGACAATCTTACCAGATAATGAATGATACATGGAATAGATATTATGTTTGCATTCAATGGGAAGATAGCGATAGTAGGACATGATATCCTTCTTTGGTTTTAATAACGGCCCATAGAAGATTTTCCCTTTGATCTTGATGTCTTCTTGATCCACGTCAAAATGAATGCCACCAAAGGATGCCGTGATGCTATTTGTGTCATGAATAAGATAACTCTTCTCATTGGTGATGAGCTGAATCATCCTTCCTTCATTAGATTTGGATATGATAACCGCTAAGGTAAAACCGTCGATGGTCTGATGTTTATAATATATACCAAAAAATTTTTTCTGTTTCATGTATATTCCTTTTATGTCATCCATTATAAACCATCAAGGTTACAATTTATGATTTTTTGCTACAAAATTGAAAAACATCATGCTTAAATAGCATACCCATTAGCTTTGCTAATGGAAAAAGACAAAGAAAATGACCTTTTTCAATTTAAATTATTAGACAAATGTGTTATAACTAGGTGGAGAATTTCACATGATAACAAATCTTTTGAGAACATTCCGCAACTATTTCTGTTACTGCGGTATCGATAAACAAGAATTCGAACAGGTGAAGAACGATGCGTTCAAATCCAATTATGAGATTTGGCGTGTTCTTCATGTTTTAATGTCAGTCATCTTCGCTTTCCTTTTTGTCTTCTCTTTGTTCAGTGACTTTGCCAACATGAACAAATGGTTCTATCTAGGCGCCTTATGTTATTCGTTAATCGCCACTATCGCATTCTTTGCCATCAAAAACAAGAAGATCATCATCAGTCAAATTCTGATATTCCTATCCGTTACCGTCTTACTGGTGTTCGGTATGTTCATCACTTCTAATAAACCAGATATCCCAGCAATCACCTTCATCGCCTTTATGATCATCACGCCGATGTTAGTGATCAGCAAACCTTACTTCATGGCGATAGAATTAACCCTTTCTGCAACTGCCTATCTTGTCTGGATGTCTTTTGTAAAACAGCCTGATACCTTCAAGATCGACTTGATCAATGTCATCATCTTCACATTTGTCGGTATTGTCATCAACATCATCACCAACCATTCAAGAATCAAAGAGTTCGTTTTAATCAGAGAAATCAATATTCAAAAAGATACCGATGAATTGACCGGTTTGAAAAACAAAGCTGCCTTGATCAAGGAAATCAGCGCATTTGTCGAAAATCCAAACAAGAACAAAGGTCAGTTCTACGTCTTAGATATCAACTACTTCAAGCAGATCAACGATACTTATGGTCATGATATCGGTGATGATATCTTGATCAAGTTGGGTCAGTTCTTCCGAAATAAATTCATCAAGGGGGAAGTGGTCGGACGCTTCGGTGGTGATGAATTCATCATCTTCATCAAGGATACGGATGATATCGAATACGCTAAAAAGATCTCTTTAGAAATCGCCGATGGCATCTCAGAATCTGTGAAATTACCAGACGAAAAAGAACTGGTCACTGTCAGTATCGGTGTTGCCATGTATCATGGTCAAGAGCATCATTATTCTGATCTCTTTAAGAGAGCGGATATCGCTTTGTACAAGACCAAAGCCAACCGTGCTAACAAATTCACAATCAACGAATAGCAAGCCAGGATGGATGAAAATCCATCCTTTTCATATATAGTAACAAATGCAGATATATTGTTTTAATATGTTAACTATTTTTGTTAATTATCCTTAATTGTAAACTGAAGTGATAATTATCAATGGCACAAAGAACCTATTGGGCTAGCCCAATAGGTTCCGCACCCTGATACGTGGTATTCTAT
>CACXYG010000205.1 GCA_902771745.1 uncultured Erysipelotrichaceae bacterium
ATCCACCAACAACTCCCTGTATTTAGGAGTCATCGATAGATGGCACGAATATTATAACTCAAAACGTTGAATAGCCCTTACGTGCAAATCAGTACTTTAAAATAATAGAAAATAAAGAGAAAAAGCAAATGAGAGATAATGTAATTGCAAATTTCGTCAGAACTGAAAAGTCAGTTCAAAGAGATGTTAGAAATTAGATTACAGCAACTCTAAAAGAGTTAATCGTAGTATTCATCCTCGTATCTCTGCGTAGGAAGGTCATCATCTTCTTCATCATAAGAATCTCCATAACCTTCGTTATCATATTCACCATGAATATTCATGGATTTATAGCCGTGTTTACTACCACCCCAATTATTTAATATGGCTTCATATTCTTCTTTTTCAATGGAATAGTATTTGTTATCGTGACCAGAGGTCATTCTACTTACTTCCTCTTCTTCCATCATGAACCAGTCCGTATGAATACCACGATAAAAGTAGTTGCCTTCAAATTCAACAATGATGGATTCTGGTGAATCAAAAGAACCATGTCTTCCTAAATAGAGATAGTACATAATGTTGGCCTCCTTAGATATAGTATCATCCTTAAAATGAAGAAAAAAGAGTCTTTTGCACAGTGGCAAAAGACTCCATATTCTTACTTTGTGGTTTCTGTATCTTCGTCTTTCTTATCTTTAGCGTGAATGGCTTCATCAATTGGATTGAAGATGATGTAGTAGACAGGAATCGTCAAGAATAAGAACCAGAATGGATGCCATAAATTGAACCACATACCAACAAAACAATAAACAGCAGCGACTAAGACAGGATAGCAGAACTTCGTGAATTTCTTACTGGCGATAGCTTCAATGAGAGATGGAACAACAGGGATGAGCATGAATAACATCCAGGTATAAGCCCAACCAT
The DNA here is from genome assembly GCA_902771745.1 of uncultured Erysipelotrichaceae bacterium. Classification (GTDB taxonomy): domain Bacteria; phylum Bacillota_I; class Bacilli_A; order RFN20; family CAG-288; genus Enterosoma. The sequence continues at coordinate 910 of CACXYG010000205.1, forward strand.
TAGGTTCTTTTAGATAGACACCTAAAAGAATATAAGCAATCAAGGCAGCAAAGACCGTTAGACCAGAAGCGACTGCTAAGATGACTTTGGTGGTGTGACTGTAATGTTTTTCATCATCGTCATCATCTTTGCCTCTACTGAAGAATTTACTACCATCGTTCTTGATGTGAACCTCATCGCCATCGGCGGATTTTAGATGAATGCCAGTATCATCGATATTGACACTATCCTTTCTCTTTTCTTCTTCGTGTATGCGGGTGTCCTGAGCGATTTCTTCTATAGATTGATCGGTATCTAATAATTCATCTAAGGATACACCATAGAGTTTGGCTAAGCAGATCAGGTTATCTGTATCTGGACTAGCTTCGGCTCTTTCCCATTTGGAGACAGCCTGTCTGGATAATCCTAATTTATCCGCCAACTGTTCTTGAGATAAGCCATTCTTTTTTCTTAGTTCGACTAAGCGATCAGCGATTTTAATGTTCATAACGTTTCTCCTCATTTCGTGGCCTTATTCTAGGGAAAATGGGCGTGGTTGCACTACCAATTCTGGTTTTCAAGACCGCAACTACTGGTTGCATCAAGGTTTTTTGCTGATTTCAGGTTAATTATATCTAAAGTTTATGATAAAAGTTGGAACTAGTATAAATGATAGGTTCCAACGATATCTTTAACCATATAGATGACGGAAACTGCTTCGATATCTTTAAATGGGAACTCGCTAGAGCAGCTAGCCAACCCATTTTTGATAACAGATTTGAAATTTACCAATGTAAAAGCGTTTTGCCAGGTCGGAATGATGAGTTCTTTTAAGTCGTAGACAAAGACACCATTGGATAAATCATCCATGTCAGGTTGAATCAACAGCGGATTGAGGTTAGAGCGGTTTAAGAAGGTATGATATAAAGAACGGCTGAAGAGTGTCACCTGGTTATAGACGATTTCTTTCTTCTTATCAAACTTACGAAGAATCTTCTTTTCTTCCTTGGGATGATTCTTGATGATCTTTAAAACACATAATGGGGCGATCTTTTCCATCAAGTCATTCAGCGTCGTTCCATCCATGGAGGAAAGGAAGGCATCTAATAGACGAAGTGCTCTATCTTTGACGACCTTGGTATTCTCTTCGTAGATTGTCTCTTTACCTTGGATGATTTCTTCCCATTGCTGGTCAAAGAAGGTATAACCTTGACTGGCTTTTTCTTTGCCCATGGCTTTTAAGAAGATGGCGTTAGCGATATAAGAATAAAGAGCATAGGAAATCTCCGTGTAGAAATCCCCTTTCTCACACTGCTTCATATCCAGTCGATCAAAACGATTCGATATTTTCTCATCTCCGATAGAAAACGTGATCAAGTTCTCATCGGTAAGACTTTGAATAGAATGAATGAGTTCTAAACGATTCATATACAAGTGATATTATAGCAAAACTTTGTTCAAATAAATTGTTTCTTTCCTAACGATAGTTTTGATTTCTTTTCCTTAATTGTAAACTGAAGTGATAATTATCAATGACAGAAAGAACCTATTGGGCTAGCCCAATAGGTTCCGCACCCTGATACGTGGTATTCTATT
>CACXYG010000206.1 GCA_902771745.1 uncultured Erysipelotrichaceae bacterium
CGGCAGTCGTGCCTTCGACAGGGCACAAATCATGAATACCAAGGCTATTGATGGTTGGAACGTTTAAACCATGAACAGCTTGGGAGATGTGGAGCCATGTGTTGCTGCCAACATCGTTGTGACCGCCATTGAAGAACTTATCAGCATCTGGTTCACTACCGATACCGACAGAATCCATGACGATTGCGAATACACGTTTGAATTTCATATTTTAACGCCTTTCTGATTTGGGTTTATTATTATAACGCAACTAAAGTTAAAATACACTAATTTCGCCTCATACTTTTTTCGTATTATTCTTGTTGCTTCTTTTTTGACAGGTGCGTATAGATCTGGGTGGTCTCAATATCAGCATGTCCAAGCAGTTCCTGAACCTGTCTCAGTTGGGCACCGTTTTCTAGTAATAGAGTAGCAAAACAGTGTCGTAAGGTATGCGGTGAGACGTTCTTTTCAATACCAGCCTGTTTTACATACTTCTTTAGCTCTATAAAGAAATACTGACGAGAAATCTCTTTTCCGTTTTTATGTAGGAAGAGATTCATCTTTTTAGTATCAATCTTACTCCTCACTTCTTTTTCGTATAAAGAAATGACTTTTAAAGCCTCTTGGTGAATCGGAATGATTCTTTCCTTACTCCCTTTACCCAAGACTCTTAAATAGCCACTTTTGGTGTTGATTTTGTCTTTTCTTAGGTTGATGAGCTCACTAACTCGAAGTCCACAGGCAAATGTGGTCTCCATCAAGGCCAAATCTAATAATCCTTTTGGTGTGTTGATATCCGGTTGTTGGAATAATCTCTGGATTTCTTCTAAGGATAAGATATCCGGTAATCTTTTTTCTTTCTTTGGTGTCTGTAAGTCTGATAGGGTGATATCGAGAATTCCTTCCCCTTTTAAGAACTTATATAATCCTTTGATCGCCATAGATTTTCTGATCAGAGTGGCATTTTTAATTCCATGGCTTTGAAGACCAAACAAAAAGTCATTCATGTCTTCACTACCCAACTTATTTGCTTCTTTGTTTTTCACAAAGGAAGTGAATTCCTCAAGATCGACTTTATAGGCGTTGATGGTATTTAAGCTATCGCCCTTTTCGGTTAAAAGGAAAGTGAGAAACTCTTCACATGCTTCATTTGTCTTCATGATGTAAGTCACTTCCTTTCATGAGTAGACCACCTTCTTCTAAAGAGGCGTTGATCTTCTTGATCAATTCTTCATTCTCATCGCTCTTCTTTTCTTCATCTTCCACGACTTTATCAATGGAAACACCAATCAATCTGATCGGTTGGTCTTTATAGGTCTTATCAAAGACGGATAAAGCCGCCTGAAGTAGTTCATGAGGTTCTTGTATCGGTTTAATCAGAGTAACTCTTTTGCTCTTAGTGACAAAGTCTGGTGTTCTTAGTTTGATACCGACCGTGACTGCCTTTTTATGGTAATGCTTTAATTCTGAAGAGATATCAAAACAACAGGATTGAATCATGTCTTTGAGTTCTTCATAAGAGGTCGCATCTTCTTGGAAAGTACGTTCTGCAGACACGCTTTTTGGATCCCAGGATGAAGCGTCGACAAAATCCGAACCAAAACCTTTGGCTTCACTTTGATAATATTCAAAAGAGGATCCAAGAATCTTCTTTACTTTTGGGTCATTTGTCCTTGCCAAATCTCCAATTGTCAAAATACCAACTTCTTTTAACTTCGGTGCGGTTTTTACCCCGATACCAAAGAATTTATCAATCGATAACGGCCATAATAACTGCTCAATATTCGAACTATCCAATATGGTTAAACCCAATGGTTTTCTCATATCGGAAGCCATCTTGGCTAAAAACTTATTTGGCCCACAACCAATCGAACATTTTAAATTCGTCACGCGATATAAAGCCATCTGTAAGTCAAAGAGATAATCGTTGATATTCTCTTCTTTGATATGGTCTGTCATATCGATATAGCATTCATCGATAGATGCCATTTCTAAAATAGGATATCTGTTTTTCAGATAGGAAAAGAATTCATGGGAATACTGCTGATAGATTTCATAATGACCAGGAACTAAGATCAGTTGTGGACATTTTCTTTTGGCGGTCGAGACAGGCATAGCGGAGTTCACACCAAATTTACGAGCTTCATAAGAAGCCGTGGATAAGACACCTCGACGAGAGTCATGACCGATGGCAACTGGCTTTCCACGTAAGGAGGGGTCTCTTAAGATCTCACACTGAACAAAGAAAGCATTTAAATCGATATGAGCAATAATCTTCATGTAACAAATGCTAGGATTGATATTCTTTGATCAGTTCATCCGCCGCAGCGTGCACCTTTTCAGGCGTCGTATCGCTCAGGCTGATTACCAGCGTGTATTCCTGGTATTCTTTCCCGCCGTCGATCCATCCGCCGCGCGCTTCCTGGATCGTATATCCCCCGAAGTTCCGCAGCAGAATCGCCCGGGCCTGCTCCATGGCTTCCGCCTGG
>CACXYG010000207.1 GCA_902771745.1 uncultured Erysipelotrichaceae bacterium
TGAATGATAATTTACAAAAATTCAGTCAATTGAAAACTGAGTTTCACACTCATACCAGAACGTTTCAATCCGCAATAAAAAAGTAAATTCCTAGTGAATCAAAAACCGAGGTTATCCCTTGTCGTCAAGCAATATCTCTCATGCTTTAAAAACCTCGTTTTTACAACCAAGAGTGATACACCTTTATCGATGAACTCTTTCATCTTGAATGTCTTTCCTAACCTTAGAAGTATTCAGTTACCTTCTTCTGTTGAAGTCATTCCTTCTTTTGCGTTTAGCAAAGTGAGTAAGTTAAAGAAGGTCATCATTCCTCAATCGGTCAAAAGTATCAAGAATAGCCCCTTCTACGGCCTTTTAGAGTTAAATGCGATTCATTTACCTCATAGTATCAAATGTATTGAGAATGAGGCTTTTAACAAGTGTAGTGAAATCAAGATTGTCATCTATAATGGAACAAAAGAAGAATTGAAATCCATCTGCAATCCCAAAGAGGCGTTTAAGGATATCAGAACAAATGCTATCCTATGTGTCGATGGGTATTACCATATCAGAGAACGTTATACCAAAACCTTGACCAAACAATTATGAAACCAAAATCCATACTTATCTTATCAGCGATATTCTTAGGTCTGTTATCTTCTTGTGGAACTTCATCCACAGCGAATAACATCTCTATGAAGCAGACCATCTGGAAGAACAGTAGTGCCATCATGAAGTTAACCATTGAGGAAGAAGACTATCAGAAGTTATCTTTTGATACTCCTCTCACTCTTGGTTTTACCATCGCGATAAGTGGTGTTGACAAAGAGCGTATCCTTCAAAGAATCGAAGTCACTATATAAAAGAACCTGCGGTTAGGCAGGTTCTCAACAGATCAATCTAATTGATGGAGAAGAAGGTCTTTCGGACTTTCTTCTTTTTTGCAGTTGCAATAATCCAGGTATAAAGGCCAGAATAAGACAACCACGAAGAAGATATTACCAGCATCAAAGCTGAATAACATTCTCGGTTCGACCATGCCATAAAGTAGGAAACAGAGGAAGATCACAATATAGACCATGGTGAAGTATCTTCTTCTCTTTAATAGATGAATGGTCATATAGGCCATATAGCCGTATTGAGAAAGGACGACACCTAGACCAAGAAGACCAGTATACATCCAGGTTTCCAAATAGGCGTTATGAGCAAACTCTAGAATATCAAACTGTTGTAAGTATTGAACAGCTTGGGTCTGATAATCTAGATAGATATTGACAAACGGAACTCTACCATAACCAAAGATGACATGATAAGGATCATTGAGCATAGAGAAGGCCATTTTCCAGTGATCCATACGATACGACATGGTGGATAAATCACCAAACTGAGAAAGAATCGAAGCGATTTTATCTCTTAAGATGATCACACCAGCAATACCAAGAATGACAACACAACCTAGAACGATTAAACAATATCTAGAGAATTGTGGATACTTCTTTCTGTTGATGATCGGAAAGACAATCAAAGTGAAGATCAAGACGATGGTCGCAAGTACAAGTGGTGTTCTTGAGGGGATGATCAACATATTTAAGAAGAAGTAAGGTAGACAGATAGCGACAAACCAGTTTGGTTTCTGGAAGAAGTAGATGGCAGCACAGATGATCGCTAATAACTCATAGAAGCCATAATAGTTCTTATGTCCGGCAAAGGACATGATGTTCTCACCCATATGAAGCCAATCCTGGAATTCAAAGATATGAGAATAGAGATTCATCGAAATACCTAAACCGATCAAGAAGTAGAAAGCAAAGTGAACGGCTTTACTCATATAGGTTTTATCAAAGGTTTTAAAGTAGGTTAGAGCAAAGGGGAAGTAGGAGAAGAACATCGTGTTACAAAACCAGGTTAAGAAGCGATCCATAATGCTATAGGTATAATTGACCTGATAGATATTGCCATCAAATGGACAGGTAAAGGAATGTAACTGATTACCATACATAGCCGTCACAGGTCCAAGTAAATATAATAAGGATCCTGCGATAAACATAATCCAGATTCCTTTACTTGGTAAGACTCTACTCTTCTTATATCGGCGATATCCAAGTAATCCGATCAATGCGACATAAGCGACAAAGACAACAATCAATAATGGAAGATTGAGATATCCGCGCATACGATAGACTAAGGTGTTCTGGTTATTGTTATTGGCATCCAGTTCAAAGCCAAAACAGCCAAGTGCAAAGCCACAGGTGGCCACCGATATCACAATAAACAAGACGATATCGATGATTTCACTTTTACGGTTTATTTTTTGTTCGTTGATGTTTGTATTTATAGCAACCATAAGTATTCCCTTTCTGATAGAAACACAATAGACATTATAGGCTTCTTAAATAGTCTATGCAAAGTGCGAAAATGCTTTCGTATTGTTTCTTTTGACATTTTGGCCTATCAAGCCAAATAGAAGTATAAAAGAACGTGAACCTTAAGG
>CACXYG010000208.1 GCA_902771745.1 uncultured Erysipelotrichaceae bacterium
TTCCGTTATCATCGTCATCAAGATTGGTAATCATGAACTTGAAGGTGTTTCTGATCTTTCTATACTGATCAGCACAGACCTTAAGCAAGTCCTGAGATAATTTGATTTCAGCGGTGGTGTAGTCGATAGAAGTGGTCCATAATCTTAAGATATCAGCACCAAACTGGTTGCAGATGGTGACAGGATCAATACCGTTCTTCTTGGACTTGGAGAACTTCTCACCATACTGGTCGACGATGAAACCATGGGTGAGAATCTGCTTATATGGAGACTTGCCGGTATAAGCGACAGAAAGAATCATAGAGGAGTTATACCAACCTCTGTACTGGTCATTACCTTCAAAGTAGACGTCGGCTGGGAATGGATGGTTAAGAGCGATATCACTACCTAAGAAAGAGGAACCGGAGTCAAACCAGACATCCATGATGTCCTTTTCCTTGGTGAAGATACCATTTGGAGAATGGGGGTTGGTGTATCCTTCTGGAAGTAAGTCTTTGGCTTCCTTCTCATACCAGATATCAGAACCGTATTCAGCAAATAACTCTTCGATATGATCAAATAATTTCTGATCCAATAGAGCTTCGCCATCTTCGCCATAGAAGATCGGGATCGGAACACCCCAGAGTCTTTGACGAGAGATGCACCAGTCATCTCTACCGGTGAGCATATTTTCAAATCTGACCTTACCCCAGGATGGCTTGTAAGCGACTTTTTCAGCCTCTTGGACAAGTTTATCTTTGATCTTGGAGACGGAGCAGAACCACTGGGCAGTCGCACGGAAGATGACTGGTTTTTTGGTTCTCCAGTCATGTGGATAAGCGTGGACTAATTCCTTGGTGGATAAAAGATTGCCGTTTTCTTTTAAGATCTCGATAACCTTAGTAGAGCAATCTTCATAGAATAAACCATTGACCTGGTCATCAGCGTCGATCATATGACCCTTGGAGTCGATCGTGCAGATGATAGGAAGACCATACTTCTTACCGACTCTATAGTCGTCAGCACCATGACCTGGGCCAAGGTGAACAATACCAGTACCAGAATCATCAGTGACATAATCATCGACACAGACAGGAACAAGTCTATCCTGATATGGATGAGAGACCTTGACGCCTTCGACATCTCTGCCGGTGAAGGACTTGAGTAATTCCATAGATTCAAATGGGATTTCACTCTTCATGGTCTCGGCTAAAGTCTTGACCATGACATAGTTACCCTTTTCGGTCTTATAAAGACCATATTCCATACCTGGGTTCAAGCATAAGCCCTGGTTAGAAGGAATGGTCCAACCGGTGGTGGTCCAGACTAAGAAGAAGTCTCCCTTGGAGACAAATTCATTACCTTCGACAACAGGGAAACGGAAATAGATGGTAGTCGCAGAGACATCCTTATATTCCACTTCCGCTTCGGCTAAAGCAGATTCACTAGACCAAGACCAGATGACTGGTTTTAAGCCTTTGTAGATCAGACCATCCATGGCCATCTTGGCAAAGACTTTGACCTGATTGACTTCATAGTCTTTGTTCAAAGTCAAATAGGGGTGATGATAATCACCGATAACGCCAAGACGAAGCATCTGACCACGTTGTCTATCAACCTGGCCTAGGGCATATTCACGGCATTTCTTTCTGAAGTCAGCCGCTGGGGTATTTCTTCTATCCACACCAGCTTTGGTGACACAGTTTTCAATTGGTAAACCGTGGGTGTCCCAGCCTGGAGTGTATGGAACATAGTATCCTTCCAAGTTTTTGGAACGAACGATGATATCCTTGATGATTTTGTTTAAAGCGTGACCCGCATGAATTTCATTGTTGGCATATGGTGGACCATCATGAAGATAGAATGGGTCCTTGTTCATATGAGCTTGTAAAAGCTGTTCATAAAGCTTAGCTTCATCCCAACCTTTGGCCATATCGCCTTCCCATGATGGAAGGTTCGCTCTCATTGGGAACTTGCCTTTTGGCATAAGCAATGTTTTCTTTAATTCCATAGTAGCCTCCTAGACTGAAGATTAAATAAAATAAACTTTAGTATTATATACTAAAGACTTTCTTTAGTAAACACGATAGTGAACCTTTCTTGACACCAGGAATCAATTATTAGTTTCCTGTTTCTTCTAGGGTAGCAGATATTTTTCTAAAAGATTATACCCTTGGTTTTGAAAAGACATCAAATGTACCATGTATAGAAACAACACAATTATAATTAAATAAGTTGGTTATTAAAATTAGATTGAATACTAAACTAAAAAAGATGACTATCGCTAGTCATCTCAATTAGAATTCATCTTCTTGTAATTGGGCTCTATCATCCACTTCAGGATCGAGTTGAGCAAAGATTTCAGCAAAGGTTGGAATCTCATCTCCATCCTCGTCTAACTTGACTTTTTTGATTGGTTGCGCAGCTTTGACTTTATTGATGATGGTAAAGTTCTG
>CACXYG010000209.1 GCA_902771745.1 uncultured Erysipelotrichaceae bacterium
GTTTCTAAAGGCACTTATATCCGTGTCTTAGGTAAGGATATCGCTCTTCGTTTAGGCAGTATTGGTTATTTAACCGCTCTTCGTAGAACTAAGATTGGCGATATTGATTTAAGCGGTGCGGTCAAAGTCAAAGAAGTTACTGAAAACGACCTTTTAAGTATGACCACCTTCAATCCGGAGATCAAGAAATATCTTTGTGATGAAACACTTGCTTTTAGAGTGAGAAATGGTCAGACATTAAAACTTCCTGATGAACAAGACGAATATCTCTTCATGATGGATAAAGAAGTTCTTTTAGCCCTTTATAGAAGAGATGGTCATGTCTATCGTTGCTACAAAGGATTCCGCTATGAATAAAGAGAATATCACCATCCATAAAACAGAGGCTGAGCAAGAAGAAATAGCTTTGGCTATCGGCTTTTTTGATGGTCTTCATTTAGGTCATCAGACACTTTTGAAGGAAGTCTTAGCTTATAAAGAATATACGCCTGCTATTTTAACCTTCAGCAGAAACTTCAAGGCTGGTGTTCTTCATCAAAAAGAAGAACTCATTCTGACCGAAGAAGAAAAAGATGAATTACTCACCTCCTTTGGTATCCAGAAAGAGTTTGTTCTTCCCTTTGATGAAGAAACGATGCATACTTCCAAAGAAGACTTTATTTCTTTCTTAACCAAACTCAATCCAAAAGTGATCGTGGTCGGTGATGATTTTAGATTTGCCTCTAAAGCTTCTGGTAAAGCAGAAGACTTGAAAGTATTGGAATCTCTGGGCATTAAAATCATCATCAAAGACTTATTACAGATGAAAGAACAAAAGATTTCTTCCTCCAGTATAAAGGAATTATTAAAAGTTCACAACTTAGAAGAAGCCAATCAAAATTTAGGTTATCCATTCTTCCTCCAGGAGAAGGTGATCCACGGCCTTCATAACGGTCACAAGATCGGTTTTCCTACCGCCAATATGAACTATCCTGTTAACAAGGTCATTCTTCCAAATGGTGTCTATAAGACACGGGTTGAAATCGATGGTAAACTCTATTGTGGTATGACTAACATTGGTAATCATCCCACCATTGATGCATTAGAGAACAACATCATCGAGACCAATGTCTTAAACTTCACCGGTGATTTATATGGAAAGATCATCAAGGTATCTTTCCTTCGTTATATCAGAGAACAGAGGAAATTTTCTTCTTTAAAAGAATTAAGAGAGCAATTATTAAAGGATATCAAGGAGATTGATGATGGCACAATTTAAGATTTCAAAGATTCTTGTCAAAGTTTTTAACAAGATGTCAGCAATCTCAAACAGAAAAGTCTTAAAGAAAGCAAAAGATTCTTCTATCTATACTCCTTTGATGAATGTTTCTTATGGTCAGGACAAACAACAAGTCTTTGATCTTTATCATGCGCCAAAAGAAAACAGAAAACACGCTTTGCTCATCGATGTTCATGGTGGTTTCTATGTCGGTTCTTCTCATAAGTACAATTATCCTTGGGCAACCATATTTCTTGATGCCGGTTATGATGTAGCCTTAGTAGAATATCGACTCAATTCCAAGAAAACCGAGACCAAAGACGAATTAGAAGATATCGCTTCTTGTTTGAGATATATCTTCTCTCATAAAGAAGAACTCCATATTGAAGATGATACAAAAGTATTCATCACTGGTGATAGCGCTGGTGGTCATCTCGCTTTGTATGTCGCGGAAGCCTTAAACAATGATACTTTAGATTTACAAGGCTGTCATCTAGATGGTGTTTTGGTCAACTGTATCAGTTATGATTACGCATCCTATAATCAGGGTGAGGGCATGACCAAAGGCATGAAGAGATGGATGATGGGTCCTCACTTTGAAGATAGTGAATATCTTGCGAAATATTCACCAAGAACTTATATCCAAGATTTATCTTTTCCTTTATTCATCTCCACCTGTGCAAATGACTTCTTAAGAGTACAATCCTTGATGTTAAAGCAGGACTATGAAGCTTTGCAGGGTGATATCACCTTTGTGGATATTAAAGATAACAGCAAAGAGGTGCAGCACGTTCATAATCTCACCAATATCGAACATCCTGCTTCTAAAGAAGTCAACAATGCCATGATTTCATTCATGGATAATATCATCGCATAGTAAAAGCCGAGGTCGCCCTCGGCTATTTTGTTATGCTTTTTTCGTCGCCTTCTTAGTAGTAGTTTTGGCTTTGGTAGTCTTTTTTGCTGTCGTCTTCTTCGTGGTAGAAGCCTTTTTAGCAGCTCTAGCAGCCTTAGCCTTTTCTTTTTCTTCAGGAGTCTTATAGTTTTTACCATAGACATCCTTCAATGTGACTGGCTTACGATTGATGGCATCATTGATCATAACATCCATCTCATGAGCCTGGTCATATAACTTATCCGCTTTG
>CACXYG010000210.1 GCA_902771745.1 uncultured Erysipelotrichaceae bacterium
CCTATATTCATCTACTTTCATTGAAAAACGCCTCCTTTTGCCTACAATCATAGGCAATTAGAGGCGGGATTGGAATGACGTATATTTAGTTACGCTTACGATCATCATGACAAACGCCAAGATATAGCGGATGTGTTTCTCATGCTTAAAGGTTTTGATGTTATCTCTAAAGATATAGGTTAAGACAATCGCTGCAATCAGTATCACGATTGGAAGGATATGCCAGATAGATCCATATTGGAAATTTCCTTGTTCTCCATATCCAAAAAAACCATCATTATAAAAGTCTATTGTGTTAGCAGCTTCTTGTAAAAACATAGTCCTTCTCCTCTTTTATGACATCCTCAGCACAATCATGAATTCTTTTCGATGAAACATCGTGCTAAAAAGACATATTGCACAATTATAATACTTCCTTATTTTCTTTCTCAACCTCTCGTATTTTATCCATAAACAATAGAAACAGATTGGAACTAAATAACCAAACAACTAACAAAAAAGAGAGGTTTACTACCATTTGTAGCAAACCTCTCTCGTTATATTTTAGTTCTGATGAGGAGCGTTAGGATTGAAGGAAGATTTTAAAGTGCAAGTTCTGTTGAAGACAAGATTATCTGGAGTGGAGACCTTATCAGTGCAGAAGTAACCAGTTCTGACAAACTGGAAGTGATCACCAGGAACAGTATCCTTAGCAAAGTTCTCAACATAGCCTTCTTTGACCTGCCAGGAATTCTTGTTGAATCTCTCTAAGAAGTTAGTACCCTTAGTTTCTTCCGTTTCATCAAAGATGAGAACATCGAAGAAATTGAATTTGGCTTTCAAACCAGTGGTGGCTTCGACATACTGGATGGTGCCATTTGGTTTTCTGCCATCTTCGGCATTACCTCTCTTGGTGGTTGGATCATAGGTGGCGTGGACACGGATGATGTTGCCTTCTTCATCTTTATCAACAGAGACACCCTTGATGAAGTAGGTGTTCATCAATCTGACTTCAGAATCCAAAGCAAGACGTTTCCACTTCTTGTTTGGTTTCACTTCCACGAAGTCTTCTCTATCGATGTAGATATGCTTGGAGAAGGTGATGGTATGAGAACCGAGTTCTGGATTCTCCATGTTGTTTAAGGCTTCAAAGGTTTCTGTCTGACCTTCTGGATAGTTATCGATGACGACTTCCAAAGGATCCATGACAGCCATGATACGGTTAGCGGTCAACTTCTGATCTTCCATGAGATAGTGATCGATCATAGAAGCATCGGTGGTAGAGTTGATTCTGGATAAACCGGTGTAGAGAATGAATTCACGGATGGCAGAAGCGGTGATACCTTTTCTTCTTAAGCCGACCAGGGTTGGCATTCTTGGATCATCATAACCGGTGACATACTTACCTTCGACAAGCTGACGGAGGTAACGCTTGGACATGATGGTATTGGTGATGTTAAGTCTACCCCATTCATATTGATGAGGGGCTGGCTTCATCTCGCATTTTTCAATGACCCAATCATATAATGGTCTATGGTTATCATATTCGATAGAGCATAAAGAGTGGGTGATGCCTTCAAAGGCATCCTGTAATGGATGAGCAAAGTCGTACATTGGATAGATGCACCACTTGGTTCCCTGTCTGTGATGTGGGACATGGATGATACGATATAAGACTGGGTCTCTCATGTTGATGTTTGGAGAAGACATATCGATCTTGGCACGGAGGGTTTTTTCACCATCCTTGTACTTGCCTTCTTTCATCTCTTCAAACAATTTGAGGTTTTCCTCAACGCTTCTATTTCTCCATGGAGAGTCTTTACCTGGTTCGGTAAGAGTACCTCTATAACTAGTGGTCTCTTCTGGGGAAAGGTCATCGACATAGGCTAAGCCTTTCTTGATCAATTCGATAGCCTTATCATAAGTTCTATCAAAATAATCAGAACCAAAGAAAACGTTGTCAGGATGATATCCTAACCATTCGATGTCTTTTAAGATGGCGTCGACATATTCGGCACCTTCATTGACAGGGTTGGTGTCATCAAAACGAAGGTTGGTCTTACCATTGAAAGCCTTGGCTAATTCAAAGTCAGTGATGATGGCTCTCGCGTGACCGATATGTAAATAAGCGTTTGGTTCTGGTGGGAAACGGGTTTTGATTTCCGTGACACGACCTTCTTCCAAATCCTTTTCCATGATGGTTTTAATAAAATTGTTGATTTCTGTCATAACTAATTACCTCACAACCATAATAGTTTAATCTAAATAGATTAAATATGGGTAATACAATTGCAAATTTTTTATTGTTGTTACCTTTCATATTAAATGCGACAAATGACATAGGTTCCATTGATACAGGTAAGAAACACCTATATTCCAAGAGATGAAACTAGCTTATATCTGATG
>CACXYG010000211.1 GCA_902771745.1 uncultured Erysipelotrichaceae bacterium
TATTGACTATGTCAAGAATTACAACGCCATGTTACCAATTCAGTTTGACTCTGATGATCCAAAGGCTTTGATCTTCTTGATCGACGTCTCTGGTTCCATGTCTACCAATGACCGTATCACCAAGGCCAAAAACGGCGCCATCGCCTGTTTGGACGTCTTGAATGAAAAGGACTACTTCGGTGTTGTCACCTTCTCTGATACCACCAAGCTCGTCCAGTCCTTGACCTCCGTCAAGAACAAAGCGGCCATTATCAGAAATATCAAGAAACTCACCACCGAAGGCGGTACCACCATGGGTCCAGCCTTAAAGGAATGCGGTAAGCAGTTAGCCAACTTTGAAGGCGACTACAAGTATCTTGTCACCCTCTCTGATGGTGAACCATTCGATAGTGAATCCGAATTGAAGAAGATTGTCTTATCCTTGTCTAACCAGGGTATCACTTCTTCTTTCATCAACATCGAAAACACCGATTCTACGGCTGTCAGCTTGCTCAAGAAGCTTGCCAACTACGGCGGTGGTATGTACAAGTATGTCAAGACCGCTTCTGCCTTAGGCGCAGCCATGAAGGAAATGGTCATCGGTGAAATCAACCTCACCAAGATCGAACCTGAAGTTGGTGAATCCTTCCCAATTCAGTATTCCATCAAGACTAAGAACGATCCTGTCTTGAACAATGTCGGTACGTTAAACGATATCTATGGTCTGTATTACTGTCGTACAAAACTGGCGGCCAATACGGTGCTATACATCAACTACACACACGTGTCAGATGAGGAGGAGGGTGGTACATCAACCATCATTCCAATACCTCTATACGCCTACTGGAGTTATGGTAATGGTAAAGTTGCTTCCTTTACTTCTGACTTCTATGGCGATTGGACCTATAGCTTCATGAATGACAACGGTAAGCAGTTGCTTAAGAATTCCGCTTACAACACGCTTCCTGAGAGAAATTCTGACCACATCTTGACCCTTGACTATGTCAACAATGGTGTCACTTCTACCTTGAACGCTTCGCCAAACAACGGCGATAAGACGGGTATTGTCAAAGCCACTGTCACCTATCTTGGTACTGAGGGTGTCGCCGCCGATGCTGATCCATACAAAGATCAGATCAACGTCGCTCGTGAACCTCTCTACTTAGCTTATGATGGCGCTTATTATTCTGGTGAAATCGATACTGGTATCCAGGGTGGTAAGTTCAACATCAAGTTGGACTACTACAGTGACGATCAGTGGGATAACGTCGATGGCGTTATCACCATCAAGGATAATGCCGAGGCGGTAGACAGTGTGGAAACACCTCTCTACTTCGACTATTCCAAGGAATATGATGTCTTCAATAACGATGCCAACAATGTCTTATACTCCATGTCTAAGGCAGCCAACAATGGCACCTATTCTCAGAATGAAGTCAACTACAATGTCTCCACGGATGAAACCAGTCAATCCACCTATAATTCCACTATGATGTTCTTCTTGTTATTGTCTGTCGGTCTCTTCTTAGTTGATATCTTCGTTCGTAAGTCTGAATTCATCAAGAAGAAGAAAGTCGCCGACGCTGGCGCGATCTCTTCTCCAGCTAACTAGTCATGATCTCCTGGCCTCTGGTCAGGAGATTTTAATTGCTATCAACAAGTGGTATGACGTGCTTTTGATTTACAAAAATGCTTACGTTCTGCAGTATAATAGTTGTTATGAATCCACTTTTATTTCCAGAACTTTCCAGCGATGTAGAAGGACATGTCTATCAGGATAGACTCTATCTTTTTGGTTCCAGGGATGCTGTTGAGGGAAGTAAGTTTTGCCAAGAAGATTATCATTTTGCTTCTGCTGCTTTAGATGACTTAGAACACTTTTCCTCAATTCTTTCTTATCAAAAGAAAGATGATCCCTCCAACAAAGAGGAGCTCTTATCCCTTTGGGCGCCTGATGTGGTCAAGATAGATGAGGATTATCTCCTCTTCTATTGTCTTGCTAACTATCCAAGATTAGGGGTTGCGAAAAGTAAAAAACCCCAAGGACCATATACCTTTATCGGTTATGTAAGACACCAGGATGGGTCTTATTATGGTAAGGGAAATGATGAACTTCCTTTTGATCCTGCTTTGCTATATGAACATGGAAGACTACATCTCTATTCTGGACAAGGAATCCGAGATAGTGAGATTGAGTCTCATGGCGGTAAGAACAAAGGTCCCTTGAAGCATTATCTATTATCTAAAGATGGTTTAACCATCCTGGAAGAAGCCAAAGAAGTCCTGATGGATAAAATCAGTGCGAGAACATAATGCGTTTTCGTCACCGAAAACACATCATGCAGCATAGCTGCAGTATTCAGTTTGCTCCAGGAAGGTTGAGAACATTGATTCATGAATAT
>CACXYG010000212.1 GCA_902771745.1 uncultured Erysipelotrichaceae bacterium
CCTTGAGGAAGAAACCTCTGATGGTCATGACATCGATTTGAATCAAGAGGCTCCTGTAGCCGTTAAATAAGTGTTAACAACTTAAAAAGGATCACAGGCAGTTGTGATCCTTTTAAAATGTTGTTATTTTCTTAGATATTGTTGATAAATCTCATTTTTGAGATTCTCATCTTCAACGTAGTCTACTTTTTCATGTTCTTCATCAAGATAGACGATGATAGGAGTAGGAGATTCTATATCGACTTCTTGTAAGACTACATATCTTTTATCCTGGTAGTTTACTCTACCTAGAATGAGATATTCTCTTGGCATCTCCTCTTCATCAATCAGATAGATGTTATCAAGATAGGTTTCATCAAGAAGATTATCATAACTATCTTCCGGAAGAGAGACCACACTCTCTTCTAGATTATATTCCTCCTCTAATCTTGTGATTTCTTTAAAAGATAGAGTATTCATCTCCTTGATCAATTCTGTAATAGCATCCAGATACTGATAGGAATATCCTCTATCACTTTCTACTTCCTTTAACAGCTGATCAAAAGAAGATAGAACCTCATCTTTAGAAATATAATGATTCTCATGAAAGATCAAATGAAGAATATCATCCTTGGCATTGTGAAGATTCGACATGATTATTGCCAGTTTTTCCAGACTTCTGGTTTATAACCAGCAGTCGCCTGCTTACCATTACGAACAATCGGAGTCATGATCAGATGCTGACATTCAAAAAGCTTTTCAATCTGATCACTCTTAGAAAGATATTCCAGTAAGGCTAGGTTTGCTTTATCCTTGCTGTTCTTATTAATCATTTCTTCTAAGGGTACACTTCTCAAGACCGAATCAAACTCACCTCGAGCCATACCTTTCTCATTCATATCTATATACTGAAACTTAATACCGCGTTCCTTAAAGAAACGCTGGGCTTTCTTCGTTTCAAAGTCTTTGTTGATACCAAATATCTGAATGTTCATACTTCACCTCCAGGATAAGAGAATTTTACCATAACAAGCACTAAAAAACTCCCTTTTCAGGGAGTGATTTTTTAAGTGGTGCCCGGAGCCGGACTTGAACCGGCACGGATGATTAGTCCATTGGATTTTAAATCCAACGCGTCTACCGATTTCGCCACCCGGGCAACCGATGGTGACTCGTATGGAACTCGAATCCATGGCCCCTTGATTAAAAGTCAAGTGCTCTACCGACTGAGCTAACGAGTCAAATAAATATTTGATTCTGACAAAGTTGATGAGAACGACTTGGCTGGGGTAGCTGGATTCGAACCAGCGCATGTCAGAGTCAAAGTCTGATGCCTTACCACTTGGCTATACCCCAAGTTAGGCCTGCAACATCTATGAGATGAATCAAACAAGTGGTGGGCGGACGTGGATTCGAACCACGGAACCCGAAGGAACAGATTTACAGTCTGCCGCGTTTGGCCTCTTCGCTATCCGCCCAAATGTTGTAGTTGGTACGCTGAATAAAGATGAATGGTGGATGCTAAGGGATTCGGACCCCTGACCTCCGCCGTGTAAAGGCGATGCTCTAACCAGCTGAGCTAAGCATCCGCCGAATTTTCAGCGCTTTGATATTTTATCAAAGGTAATATGAATATTCAAGATTTATTTATCATTGTCAACCACTTTTTTTCGTGCCTTAATTGTAAACTGAAGTGATAATTATCAATGACATAAAGAACCTATTGGGCTAGCCCAATAGGTTCCGCACCTTGTGATACGTGGTATTCTATTCTAGATACATCCAATATCAGAAAGGAATCCACAACGATGGGTGCGAAAACTATTATAAGACAAAAGACCATCAGATACCATCATCTAGATGACATAAGAGTCACAGAAATCATCACCAAGGTATCTCTTCTCAGGAAATCAGGTAGTCCGAGAACTGAGGGTATGAGAAGAATTGCCGAGGAAACCGGATGTGGAATCAACACCATCTATAGACTTGCCAGGCTTTCCGATGTGGAGCTCAAGGAATGGGACATCAGGAAGGCTGATTATGTCACCCACCATCATGAGATGAGTGCCGATGCTGCAATCTACATCAGACGTCGCAATAAGATAACTTCTTTAGCAAATGGTTCAAAGCGCAGTAAGTGCGATGCCTTCATCAGAAGCTGTCTTGCCTATATCAGGGAATCAAGGATCCATACCATCGATGAGGCCGTCAATACCATAGGAAGGAATTATACTGGAAAGACTGTATGTACCAAGACATTCTATAACTGGGTAAACGCAGGAAAGATCGATGGATTCGCGAGAAAAGACCTGCCAAGAGCACCTGGATGGAAGACAAGACCAAAGAAC
>CACXYG010000213.1 GCA_902771745.1 uncultured Erysipelotrichaceae bacterium
CCAAAGCCTTTTTAGATGAAATCAAGACGAAAGAGGTAGATAAAGTCCAGGTGACTTTATATGGCTCTCTTGCCTTAACGGGTAAGGGACATTCTACTGATGACATCATCAACAAAGCCTTGACCGGTGTGAAGAGTGAAGTCTTCTTCAGGCCTACTTTTCAAGATGTCACTCATCCAAACACGATGGATTGTCAAGCCATATTAAAAGATGGTTCTATTTATAAAAAGAGATTCAATTCCATCGGTGGAGGTGCCTTTATTGAAGAAGGTAAACCAAGACAGGGAAAAGATGTCTATCCTTTCTCAACCTTTGATGGATTGAAAAAATACATGGAAGAACAAGAACTTACCGATATCTATGATGTCATTCTCTCTTTGGAGGGCGAGGATATTTTAGAGTACGGAAAAGACATGCTTCTTCATTCCTTTAATACCATACAGGATGCCTTAGAAAAAGAAGGCACCCTTCCTGGTCCACTCAAACTGAAAAGAGTGGCCAAGAAAGTCTACCTTCGTGCGAAAGAAACCAAAGATGATACGGATAAACGCATCATGTTTTTAACCGCCTATGCTTATGCCACTGCCGAAGCTAACGCCAACAATGAAATCATCGTCACCGCTCCGACTTGTGGCGCAGCGGGTGTTGTTCCATCTGTTTTATATTACGAATGGAAGAATCATAAGCACAGCATGAAAGATTTGACCAAAGCCTATCTGGTTGGCGCTTTGGTTTGTAACTTCATCAAAGAAAACGCAGCCGTTGCCGGTGCGATATTAGGTTGTCAGTCAGAAATTGGCTCGGCCGCCAGTTTTGCCGCGGCAAGTTTAGCTTATTTATATCAGTTAACTTCCTACCAGGTGGAATATGCGGCAGAAGTAGCCATGGAACATTTCCTAGGACTGACTTGTGATCCTGTGGATGGCTACGTGCAGATACCTTGTATTGAGCGTAACGGTGTTGCTTCTATTCACGCTTATACCAGTTATCTTTATGCGAGAAATATTTCCCTATACAGAAAGAACAAAGTCTCTTTCGATAACGTCATCAAGGCGATGAAAGAAACCGGGGATGAATTACCGACTGATTTAAAAGAAACCAGTCTGGGCGGCCTTGCCAAAATCATCTGTTAGAATTCAATTCCCGTGAATCCTAACGACACGTTGGAGATATTCGCTGCATTGAAGTCAAATTCAAAGCAGTTTTTCGAGCTTAACACACCATCATAATGTAAAGAGGCGAAAAGTCCGCCACCTTTACTACAAGCAATTTTATAGTTGTAAATCAATCTGGTGGCTACATCGGTGTAAGGAGTGGTTTGATCATTATAGGCCTTGACTCGATAACTTAGGATGCTGATCAAGTTGTTCTTAGTAAACTTCTGAACGCCGTTGCTACGGATGATATTGGCTAAATAAGAAAACGAACGCTCCATCATCTTGGCTCTGGCGGTGGTGATACTTGCCTTTTCCGGAATACCATCTAAATCGACATCATAATAGATATTATTGGTATCTTCGGTATTGGATACCTGAATGGTTGGGAAGAGTTCTTCCCAAGTCTTAAATAAGGAATTACCCTTTTCAAACTTGATCTCTTTGACTTCGGCAACGAAGTCTTTTTTCTCGCCCTTGGAACCGATGGAATAGGTCGGTCTTGTGATATCCATTTTAATCGGGACACCATCGGTAAACTTGGTGGTGGAGAATTTGACGCCACCCTTGTTTAAAACCTTTCTTCCATAATCGATGCTGAGACTGGCTTTGACAGCGGTGTTCTCTTTACAGACAAGGGTATACTCTAAGGCTCTACCAAAAGGCTTTAAACAGTGTAAAGAGATTTCTTTTTTCGTCTCATCTAATTTGGTCTCCACATAAGAGTAGGGATCTTCACCACTGCCCCAATCCGCTGATTCATACTCATCGCTAGGTTTACTAGACCAGTTTAAGAAATCATCAAAGGAATAACCTTCGGCTTCTGTTGGAGCGACGGTGTAGTTAAAGACGACACTATCTGATCCATCGGTGTTCTTGACCACTCTTTTATTAGAGATGGTGATATTGAGAAGATCAGAGACTTCAATCTGTTCTCCTTCTCCTTTTACCTTATAGGCGGATTGAGCGATGGATAATGTAGTAGCGGATAAAGACATCAACATCAACGCTATACCTAAACACAGCGGACTCATCCTGCCGAATGGCGAGCCTTGGGAAACCGCCGAACACATCATGGTGAAGCCTGCCTACACCGAGAAAGACCTCGAAGGCATGGAACACCTCAACT
>CACXYG010000214.1:0-575 GCA_902771745.1 uncultured Erysipelotrichaceae bacterium
TTCAATAAATTCAGAATCCAGATGTACCAGTGCAATGACTGTAAAAAGAAATTCAATCCGCTGACCAATACGACATTCGATTCGCACAAAATACCTATATCTCAGTGGATCGAATTCCTCATACATCTATTTCAGATGCAAAGCATCAAAGACTCAGCAATTGATAACACAAACGCCAATTCTAGCGGTAGATACTGGACTTTTAAGGTGTTTAGGGCTCTAAAACATTATCAAGATAGCATTATTATGAAAGGCACATTCTATACAGACGAAACCTATATTCCGGTAAT
Organism: uncultured Erysipelotrichaceae bacterium; assembly: GCA_902771745.1. Taxonomy (GTDB): domain Bacteria; phylum Bacillota_I; class Bacilli_A; order RFN20; family CAG-288; genus Enterosoma. The sequence goes on from CACXYG010000214.1 coordinate 291, forward strand.
GCCACATGACATCATCTACAAGGAAGGTAAGAAACTTAGAGGCCTTTCCAGAAATGTTCACTGTATATTTACAGCAACGGATTCAGAGAACACAATATTGATTGCAAATGGCTTTGGCAAACCTTCGATTAAAAAAGTGAGAGAGGCTCTGATGCCTCATATTGCCAGCGAATCACATATGATTGATGATGGTGAAAGAAGCCATTCAGTTTTGGTGACTGAACTGAATATCGAGAGAACTGTCTACCCAACGAAGACGACAAAAGGGTTGCCTAATGAAAAGAA
>CACXYG010000214.1:636-2882 GCA_902771745.1 uncultured Erysipelotrichaceae bacterium
GATACAAGATTGGTGCAACCTGTTTTCTTTCATTTGGAACCATCACGGAAACATGCCAATGATGGTCAAGGACATGCTTCAGCTTCTTGTTTCGACTCACGATGTAGTCAGATATAGGGGTGTAATGGCCAAAAATACCGATAAACACGAGACTGAGTAGCCCTTACGTGCAAATCAGTACTTATTCATTTTAAAAAATCCATATTTATTTGAATATTTTTAAAAAAGTTCAAGTCAGTTTCAACCCTTTTGAAACTTAGAAAGGTTATAATTAGGTAACATCAAAAGGAATTACTATTCTTTTGATAATTGGACAAGAGAATTAATTCGTTCCATTTCCATTTAAAAACTGACAGGTAATTGTCCTGTCAGTTTTCTTTGTGAAAGTCGATACTTACTTCAATATCCATATTGGACTTTAAAAAGTCTTTTTTCATGTCTTCAATAATCAAGGCCACCTCTTCATCTAACTCAACATGATCCGAGGTGGCATAATAAAGAAAGACGCGACCAAAGGAATGATCAGACTTGGTACATAATAGACGGAAGTTTCTTAAAAATTGATAGTGATCGGTATCTTCCTTATAGCCATAATAGAACGTCTTTTCCATATCGCTTCTTTTGGCTTTGTGGTTTTTCTCATCTCGAGTTAAGAAATAGGCTCTGATGATTCGATGATAGATATTCTCATTCATGCTTGCCCACCGGGCAATTCTTTTCGTTCTGTTTTCAATAGAATTCAATCTCAGTTCTGGATGACTTCTACGTTCAGCTTTAAAGGCATATTTCATCAAAAAGGAATGAAAGACCGCTTCAGGATCTTCTTTCATGATCTGACAGGATTTTAAGAAAGATTCTTCTTCTTTATCAGAGATCGAGAAGGTGATTTTATTATCTTTGATTTCCATACTGGTTTTCCTCTGGATGTATTGTACCTAAATTAGCAAAATTAGTAAATGAAAATTTTAACATAATCGATTGAAATATCAAATTTACCTTGTAGAATATTATTGTTTGAATTGAGGAACGAATAAATGTATCTATATTACAGAGTGAATAATGCTCCCAGAATCAAGAAAGTAAAGGGAAAGAAATTTGGTATCATCATGTCTTTCATCTCCACTATTTTAATCGGTGTTGCTGTTCTTTTTGCTGTTTTGGCGATTTACAATCGTGTCAGGGTCAACAATTATGACATCGTGGTCGGTACTGTCATCAATCATGAACACTTGGAAAGTCCTGTCTATATCAACGATCATCCATTCTTTCATGTCGATGTCAGTTATACCTATCAAGGGGAAGAATATCAAGTCAAGTATGGTTTGACCGATAAGTTCTATCCGGATGATTCTAATATTGATGTCTATGTCATGGCTAAGAATCCTAACGATGTCTATCTCTATGATCCCGCCAACTATTATGAGGATTCTTTTATTCCTTTAAGTCTGGTGATGGTGGCTTTTTCTGTTCCTTGTATCTATATGGCTCGTAAAGGCTTCTTATCAGAAACACCCGAAGGAATGAAAAGAGAAGAACAATACTTGCTGGATTTTTTATATCGATGTTGTCTTGATCCAAAGAGTTTCAAAGATATCCCGGATGACGTCATCACTTCTTATGAACTTTATAAGGAAAGTAAGATGAACCAGCAAAATAAAGCTCCTACTATCAATCCTTACTCCACCAATGCCTCTAATGATTCCGTCTATACCAGAACGGAACCTTCCCAAGAAGAAATCAAGGAAGCCCAGGAATTAAGAGAATCCGTCTTAGATCCTTCGACGGCAAAAGAAGAAGAACCAAAGCAATATGGTTCTCGTTATATGAAGAATTCCGCTTCTTCTACAACACCATCTAAACCAAAAAGTGCCAAGATGAAGTCGGATAAGGATATGGATAAATATAAGCTTCAGTAATATCTCCTATCGTTATGATCATCGGAATTTATTTTTCAGGCACGGGGAATAGCAGACACGCAGTGGATAAACTCGTTCATCTTTTGGATGAAAAGGCCCCTATCTATCCTTTAGAAGATAAGCACATCGTCGAATATATCAAGCAGGCGGATACCATCTATTTTTCTTATCCCACCCAGTTTTCCAATGCTCCCATTTATGTCAGAGACTTTATCAAGTCTCATGACATCTTCAAAGATAAGAAGATCTTCTGTATCTGCACCATGGGTGCTTTTAGTGGCGATGGGTCAGGATGTACAGCAAGACTCTTTAAAAAGAAGAAAGCTAAGA
>CACXYG010000215.1 GCA_902771745.1 uncultured Erysipelotrichaceae bacterium
TGATGGAAATGGCGCGAGAGGAATGGATGGCCATCCATTCCTCTCGTCTCCTTCATCATATACATGTGTCATGATCACCACTGTCGCTGCTGTTGGCAGTTGGGACTTACAAACCAGAACCTCTGTTGCTAACGGTAAAGATATCTTCTATGGTCTACGTGAAGCCTGTGACACCATCTATTATATCGTCCACTGTCTAACCGCATTCTTATTTACCTTCTATATCTTAGAGTACACTTCTTTCCTATCCTGGAAGAAGTGGTATAACTACGTTCTTCTTTCAGCCCCAGCGATGATTGTCAGTGTATTGATGTTGCTTAACCCGATCTTCCATCACTTCTGGAGTTATGTACCTATAGATGGAGTCTATGTCTATACCAGAGGAGATGCTTTATGGGTCGTTTACGCTCTACCGATCATTTATTCGATCGCTGGTGTCGTCTTCTTCTGTCTATCGACCAGAACGATGCAGTTTTATTATCGTGTCGCTGTCTTATTCCTGTTCTCCTTTACCTTTGTTGGTATCGCCATTCAGTTCTTTGCTCCTGCCTTCCAGGTGGAAATGATCACCGAAGCCATCACCATCACTGGTATTCTGGCCTTGATGGAGGATCATGTGAAGTTTATCGATCCAGTTACTAGATTATCCAATTATGGTGTGTTAGAGAGGGATATTAAGAAACTGATTCAGACCAAACATAAGTTCTTGTTAGTCGTCGTTCATTTAGATAACTATTCTCATTATGCCAGAGTCTTAAAGAAGAACCTCAGTTCTCAATTGTTGATCTATGTTGCTAGTCACATATCAAAACTACCTCATGTCTTTGACTGCTATAAGGTATCTAGTTCCTGTTATGCTTTGATCTTAGATACCATTGATGATATAAAGATTGAGGAATTTAAGACAGCCTTAAAGGAATTCTTCTTAAATCCGTATAATCTCAATGATGTCTCCTTAAAATTCTTCATCAATGCGACCTTCTTAAGAGTTCCTGATGAATTACCAGATAGTGAATATCTTCCTTATCTGATTGAAGTTCCCGAAAATCCCAACAACAAAGGTATTGTCTTTAAAGGGGCAGAATACTTCACCACCATCAAGAGAAGAGACCAAGTGGAAAAAGCCATTCGTCAGGGTATTCAGCAGAAGAACTTTGTCCTTTATTATCAGCCGATATATAGCGTAGCTGAAAATAGAATCATCGCTTGTGAAGGTTTAGCCAGATTGATTGATCCAGAGTTGGGATTGATTTCCCCCGGGGAATTTATCCCGATAGCCGAAAAAGCTGGTTTGATGAATGAAATCGGTGATCAGATCTATGACATGGCTTGCAAGTTTATCGCTAGCGGTCAGATGGAGAAATATGGTCTTGGTTATTTAGAAGTTAATTTATCTGTCTTCCAGTTATATAACCAGAACTTAGCTAGTGAAATTCTAGCAACCATGAACAAATATCATGTCGCTCCTGAATACATCAATTTAGAGATCACGGAAAGCGCAGCCGTGGATTCTGCTCTTGCCAGTGCTGATAATTTACGTAAGCTCTATGATGCTGGTATCACCTTCTCTTTAGATGACTTTGGTGTTGGTTATTCGAACTATTCCATCTTGGATAGAATGACATTCAAGAATGTGAAATTAGATATCTCATTACTTAACAACGCTAAGTTATCCGCCAAAGCCAACGTCTTACATTCTGGTTTGATCTATTCTTTATCTCATATCGGTCAGTCCTTGATTCAGGAAGGTGTCGAAACCAAAGAAGACTTGATGATCTTAAAGAAAGCAGATCCTAATATCTTAATTCAAGGTTATTACTTCTCAAAGCCTTTGCCAGAAGAAGAATTTATTACCTATCTTGATAACTTCAAAGGTGTTGAATTCTAACATAAAGAAAAAAAGGCATGCCCTAATTAGAATCTAATTGTTCTAATATTGGGCATGCTATTTTTATACTCTGTTTGTTCTGATTTTTCTGATGACAACTTCCGTAGAAGGAATACTGATTGTTTCTTTATTAGCTTGGATGATTAACGTATCATCCTGATACTCATATCTGGTGACATGGATTGGAGAAGATAGGTTGATACTAGAATGAACGTTTTTGAAGGTAGCTTCCTGAAGGAAAGATAGATCAGGTAGAGCTGCGGGAAGATGGATATAGCCACAACGCCGTAGCTGTAGATGTGCATCAGTATGGACGGCAGAAGCTTAGCTTCCTTGCGCTCTATGTGGTGCATTGC
>CACXYG010000216.1 GCA_902771745.1 uncultured Erysipelotrichaceae bacterium
GAAAACCTTCACTCTCTCCGCCTTCGCCGCGCGCGATCTGCGGCGGCGGAAAAAACAATACATCGCCCTCACGCTGGGGATCGTGTTTTCCATGATTTTTTCCTCCTAATTACTTGGCTTCGTCAGCGGCAACCTTCTTGCCGTAACGAGTTTCAGAAATCTGTTCATAAGTCTTTAACTGCTTTAAACCATCGATGGTAGCCTTGACGACATTACCCTGGGTTCTAGCACCATAGATCTTAGAATAGACGTTCTTGATACCGGCCAATTCGAGAATGGAACGGACGGCACCACCAGCGACCAAACCGGTACCGGCTGGAGCTGGCTTAAGGAAGACTTGAGTAGCACCAAAGTGACCCATGACAGCATGTGTGATGGTGTCGCCCTTGGCGATAAACATCTTACCTAAATTCTTTCTAGCGGCAGCTAAGGCCTTCTTGATGGCATCCGGTACTTCGTTGGACTTACCTAAGCCATAACCAAATTTGCCCTTGCCATCGCCGATGACAACTAAAGCAGTGAAGCGGATACGCTTACCACCCTTGACAGTCTTTGCGACTCTAGAGATCTTGATGACTCTTTCTTCGTAAAGCTTTTCTTCTTTTCTACCACGACCATTTTTATCGCGGTTAAAACGGCGACCACCATTGCCGAAGCGCTTGGCTCCTTTAGCATTGGTAGCAGACTTCTCACCACCTTCGGTGGCTTCGGCCTTGACTTCAGTTTCTTCAACTGGAGCGACGTTTTCGTTTAATTCTTCAGCCATTATCTGTTTCTCCTATTAGAAGGCTAAACCTGCTTCTCTGCAGGCTTCGGCCAAGGCTTTGACCTGGCCATGATATAAGTAACCGGAACGGTCGAAGACAGCCTTCTCAATCTTGAGGGCTTTGGCCTTTTCGGCTAAATCGGCACCAACCTTGCTGGCAGCATCGATGTTAGAAGGATTTTCTAAGCCGAGCTTAGCGCTGGAAGAAGAGGCTAAGGTTTTGCCAGTGGTATCATCGACTAAAGCAGCGTAGATGAACTTGTTGGAACGGAAGACAGAAATTCTTGGACGATCAGCAGTGCCACAAACTTTGGCTCTGATTCTGATATGTCTGTGTAATCTCTGTTTGTTCTTATTGAAAACACTATACATTTCTCATCTCTCCTTATTAAGCGGACTTCTTAGCAGAAGCTGGCTGACGTAAGACAACAACTTCACCCTGATAACGGATGCCCTTGCCATGATAGCATTCAGGCTTCTTGGTTTCACGGATGACAGCGGCCTGCTGACCAACCTTCTGTTTATCGATACCTTCAACGATGATCAATAAGTTCTTGGTATCGATGGTCATCTTGACGCCATCCATAGCTGGGATGACATCGGCGTGGGAGTGACCGACATAAAGGACAAGATCGTTGCCCTTCATTTCAGCTCTGTAACCAACACCCTTGATTTCAAGGACTTTCTTGAAACCTTCGGAAACACCCTTGACCATATCGTTGATAAGGGCACGGGTGGTACCATGATTCATTCTCATTTCGATAGAATCATTTGGACGGGTGACAAGGAACTTGCCATCCTTTTCTTCGAAGGAAAGGTTCTTGTTGAAAGTCTTGGTTAAGGTGCCAAGTTTACCCTTGACGGTGACAGTGGAGCCATCGACAGAGATAGTAACACCTTGTGGAATAGCAATAGGTTCTCTACCAATTCTAGACATTATCCTATCCTCCTAATTACCAAACGTAGGCAAGCACTTCGCCGCCGACGTTAAGCTTTCTAGCCTTCTTGTCAGTCATGACACCGGAAGAAGTGGAGATAATAGCAATACCTAAGCCGTTTAAGACTCTTGGAAGCTTATCAGCACCGACGGTAACACGAAGACCTGGCTTAGAGATTCTCTTGATGCCGCTGATGACGCGGTTGTTCTTGGAATCATATTTTAACTTGATGTTCAAGGTCTTGAAGGAACCTTCTTCGGCCTTGACGCAGAAGTCAGCGATGAAGCCTTCTTCTTTTAAGATTTCGCAAACCTTTTCACCGAGCTTGAAAGATGGAAGAGAAACTTCTTCAGCTTTGCTCATGTTGGCATTGCGGATACGGGTTAATAAATCGGATAAAGTATCGTTAACCATAATATTTCTCTCCTTTCCTTACCAGCTGGCTTTATGCATGCCAGGGATTTCACCGTTATAGGCCATTTCTCTTAAGCAGATACGGCAGACAGCGAACTGTCTGAGAACGCCATGGACTCT
>CACXYG010000217.1 GCA_902771745.1 uncultured Erysipelotrichaceae bacterium
CATAGTCATCCATGAAGGAGGTGACACCCTGGGTGGTCTTGGTGTTGGTATAGAAGGTGATGACTTTTCCTTCTTCTTCACTTTCTAATTCAAAGTATGGTAAAAACTGCTGATTCTGGTCTAATTCAAATGTCATGATGGTATCGGTGGTCGTCTTGACGTTTAGGAAGTTATCAGGATCACTCATCCACGTGACTTCTTTATCAAAATCAAAGGCTGGTAAATCACAATAATAGGTATCACCAAAGGGGAGATAGCCAACATTGCCAACCAAGGTGGCGTTATCCCAAGAAGAATCATCATAACTAGCAGTGGTGAAGTCTTCATATAACCTTCCATCAAAATAGATATCCTGTTCGGCAAGGAAAGAGGAGGTTGGGTGATTTGGATGGTTTTCTTTCAACTGGGACTTATTTCGATAAGCAGCGATACGTTTGACTTTGGTGGAGGTGTCAGAAACAATATGGGTCTTATCATCGATGTTGATATCAAATAAAAGACCGCCCTGATCAGCAGAGATGGAAGAGTTTGCACTTCTTCCCCAGTAATCGACTTCAAAGACGATGAGATTTTCACCGGTCTTTAAATATTGGGTGATGTCATAATTGCTATAGAAGGAATCATATTGGGTCATACCACGTTTGATGTTGCAATCGACATAGGCAAGAGTGCCGTTGACCCAGATGGTGGCTTTGGAATCAGCGGATAAGGAGACGATGGCTTTTGAAGGAACACTATCTAGGGTAAACGTCTTACGGAAAGCAAAATAGGCGTCAGCCGGATTCTTGCTATACCAGATCCATTTGGCGTTGTTCCAGGCATTTTTCTCTCTTTTTAAAGATGCGACTTTATCCACATAGGGTAAATGGGAATAATCGGCTCTCTCAGTAGAAAGATTAGATTCGTCTTCAACACTAGAAGAAACCGCACTCTCTTGGCTAGAAGTTTCCTCCAATGAAGAAATCACAGTAGAGTTCTCACTAGAAGCAGCTACGGAAGAGACTGTTTCAGTTCCACCACAGGACGATAGCATCAACAATAAGGCAAACGGAATAATTTTCTTGTTATTCATGTAAAAGGCCTCCCTTTTTCGTCTTTTATTGTAAAGAAGCGCTTCCATGTGATATTCTTCTATTACAAAATTTGCTAGCAAAACAACAAATTCTGCAACGAAGTCATGATACGTATAAGAAAAAATATACTATAATCTTAACGGAGAACGTAAGACCATGGACATGATCAAAGTGGTCATTCTTGAGGATGACAAAGAGCAAGCTGAATTAACCGAAAGTTTCTTAAAGCAATATGCCCAGACGGGTAATTGCCTTTTTGACGTAAAAAGTTTTGACTCACCATTAGAGTTCTTAGAGACTTATCGCTACGATGCGGATTTGATTTTCTTGGATATCAGAATGCCTGGTATGACCGGCATGGATGTCGCCAAAGAAATCCGCAAAAAAGATGATAGTGTCACTTTGATCTTCATCACTTCCTTAACCCAATATGCCATTGAAGGCTATTCGGTCAATGCAGAAGACTATATCATCAAGCCAATCAACTATCCGGAATTCCAGATCAAGCTGAATCGTTGTCTATCGAGAATCACTTTGAAGAGCAGTCGTACCGTCACGTTCATCAATAATGATTCCATCACCAAACTATCCATTGACAGCATCACTTATATTGAAACTGATCTTCATCGTCTGGTCTTCCATGACAATGAAGGTTTTACCTATGTCAAACATCAGTCCATGAAGGATTGTGAAGAAGAATTCAAGAATACGGATTTCTTGAGAATCAATTCTTCCTACATGGTCAATCTTCGCTATGCCAGCAACATCCAAGCGGGTGATATGATATTAAATGATGGCACGAGATTGAAAATCTCTCGTCCGCGTATGAACGATGTTCAGAAAACATTTTTAGAATTCAAGAAATAAATCATGGTTATTATTTATTGGCTTTCCACCCTCGGATTATTCACCAACATGTATCAAACCATCTACTTCATTGAAATCCTACAATATCTTTTGTGTACCTTTTTATACGTCTATTGGTGCAAATGTAGGATGGAATAATTCACCATTTCACTGTTTTTTTGAAGGATTCTCGATAATTATGGCTTTTTTGGGTTCCAGATATCCTTTTGAATAAATGTTCCATCGTCATTTCCAACCCGTTTTTTCTTACATGGAAATACCTATACATGAAGAAATCGATGTAATGCTCCAGTTTT
>CACXYG010000218.1 GCA_902771745.1 uncultured Erysipelotrichaceae bacterium
GAGAAAAAGACCTAATTATGAATATCATTACATTAATTGTTCTATACAATCCCAGTAATGATTATCTTGATCATTATCTACCTCTATTTGATTTTTCTAGTAAAGTTATCTTCTTAGATAACTCTACCAAGGTGAATCAAGAGCTGGTAGATAAGATCAAGAGAATCCCTACTGCCGAATATATCTCTCTTGATGGTAATCAAGGAATTGCCAAAGCCTTAAAAGTCGGTGTTGAAAAAGCAATCGAAGAACAAGCTGATCTAGCTTTAACCTTAGACCAGGATTCTATCTTCCCGGCTTCTAGAATCAATGATATCTTAGATATCCTAGAAAAGAACAAAGATAACAACTATGGTATCATCGGTTTAAACTTCAACTCTGATGAAACATCCTTAGAGATTGAAGATGTTAAATGGTGGTTAACTAGCGGTAATTTCATCTATCTGAAGAACTATCAAAAATTGAAACAAGGATTTGATGAAAATCTCTTTATCGATGGCGTCGATAACGCCATCGGATACCAGTTTCATCAAATCGGTTGTAAAGTCGGATATATCAAAGGAATCTCTTTAAAACACACCATTGGTAATCCGAAAGTCAAACATATCGGTAAACTGAAGTTCTCTATCCTCAACTATAATCCTATCCGGTACTACTATATCTTTCGAAACATCAATTACCTCTACTCTTTAGACAAAGAGTTTTTCAAAGAGGATAAGCACAACATCGATAGAATCATGTACTATAAAATCCTCCTCTTTGAAAAACACAAGAGAAAGAAACTCAAAGCCATCAAGTATGGCAGAAGAGATGCCAAAAATAAAGTATTAGGACCTTGTAAACATGATGACATCATATAAACAGATCTACATCCTTTGTCCTTATGGACTGGTCACCGGTGGAAGTGATGCCCTTCATCAACTTGTCTTCTATATCAACCAAGTCCATAAGGACAAAGCAACACTTGTCTATTGTGACCGTAAAGAAAGAGACTTAAGTATTCCATCTAGTTATCAGGAATATATCTCTAAATATGCTCTTTTAGAAGATATCCCTGATGAGAAGGATATCCTTTTGATTGTTCCAGAAACGCTCTACTTCCATTTAGACAACTATCATAACTTAAAGAAGTATATCTGGTGGTTATCGATCGATAAGAACACTTCTCAGACATCTACCAATAAGATTAAAGATATCATCAAGAAGTTGTTCTCTATCAAGACCTGGAAGAGAATCTTCTCTGGATATTACTCGAAAGAGAAGATCAAAGACTTCAAAAACAATACCCCATATGACTTTACTAGTGAGAAAGATGACATCATTCATCTCTGCGCAAGTCATTATGCTTTTGATACGATAAAACAAAAATCCAAGAATGAGTCTCATTTACTAGTAGAACCTATTTCACTCTACTACCTCAAGAAAGGTCCGTATCAAAAACATGATGAGAGAAAAAAACAAGTTCTCTATAATCCTGTAAAAAGTGGTGCCTATGTCAAAGAGCTATCCCGTAAAAGAAAAGATATCTCTTTTATCCCACTAACTGGATATAACCAAGATGAACTACTAGAACTCTATCGACACTCTCTTCTCTATGTAGACTTTGGTCCTTTCCCAGGAGCCGAGAGAATGCCAAAAGAAGCCTGCTATAATGGTTGTCTAATCATCACTGGTAGAAATGGTGCTTCTAACTATTATGAGGATGTTCTTCTTCCTGATGAGGATAAATTCATCGTCAGTAAAGAAAACATCAATCCTGTATTAGACAGGATTGATGCTATGCTTAATGATCCTGATAAATACTATCAGGAAGAACAACCCTACTTTGAAAGAATCTCTGCTTTAGAAGCTAACTTCCTTAAAGCGATTGAAGAATTGTTCTAAACGTAACTATTTATGACGCGTTAACTTTCCTTTGATCTTATGTAAGATCGAGGCCATAAATAACACCACCGATAATAATAGTGACTACAGATACAAAAATAGGAGTCAAATGAGAAGCAATTAAGGTAGTGATGAAATAACAGACGATCAACATGATTAAAGCACCATCGATGATCTTCGGTAGACTTCTCTTGGTCAAAGAGAATATCGGTACATCCTTATAAGCAAAGATGACAAATAATAAGACCAATAATAATTCTGTAGATACACTAGCAATAGCAGCACCCGTAGTCTTAAAGAAGAAGATCAACAAGAAGTTCATCAAAGCGTTAAAAGCTAGCCCGATGATATAGAAGATATTACGTCTCCATATCTTTCCACTAGGAACATAATAGATAGCTCCTAAAAGGGCTGTTAAAGGCGCTAATAAGACTTTAAAGCATAAGATATAGACTAGATCTACTGAAGGCTGATATTCATCGCCAAAAAAGCCGATGGTGAAGTAAGGATTGATGATCAAGAGCCCGAAGAAAGCTGGTATTGCTAATAACATGTAAAAGAGCAGGGTCTTCTTTGTCTTCTCTTTGATTTGCTCTTGATCACCAATCGCATAAAGATATGACATTCTTGACATCATGATGGCATCAACTGAGTTGACCATGGTGACAATCAAGGTGATCAGTTTATCGGCTTGCTCATAATAACCAGATTGACTCGCATCCTGAACAAATAAACCGATGAAGGTCTTAGAGATAATAGGGAAGAAGGTGACACTAGCCATCGGGATAAAGTAGATCAAGGCTTTGGTGATATGCGTCAATAGATTTAGTCTCTTTGGTCTTTTAAAGAGAACCATTCGGTGTATACCGATAAAGGAGAATAATCCCAGAAGAAGATTGCTACCACCCATGATAGCAATATAAGCGATATAGTCATCACTGCTACGAACCAAAACAAAGATCAGAATCATATTGAGCAATCTGACGATGAAGTTACGTAGACAGAGTTGACCAAAGTTCTCAAATCCCTGGAAGAGATAACTTGCATCAAAGGCGTTGACTAGAATATTGCTACCAAGAAGGATAAATACCAGTTTGGTGTTTAACGGATAGGCTTCTGATGAAAAGACATCAAACATCACCAGCGATACATAAATCGTACAGATAAAGAGCGTGAAGATGAACTTAGCAGCAAGTAGCTGCCAGAAGAGTTCACTTGACTTCTCTTTATCGTTTCGATGCATCGCTAGAATGGTTGTTCCATAATCAAGAAAACCAAAAGCCGCAACTGTGGAAAAATAAGTCACCCAACTTAAAGCTAACGAGTAGGACCCTACACCCTGAGGAAGAAGGACACGAGAGACATAAGGAGAGGTGATGAAAGGTACGATAAGAACAAAGATCTGATAGATGGCATTGAAGATGATATTGAGTTTCAGATTCTTTTGTTTTCTAACCGGTAATTCAGTTTCCATAATAAACTATCTTTAAACTTAACAAGTTTAATTTATCTATTCCCAAAAAGCAAATAAATGCCATCTCGAAGGAGTTGTTTTCTACTAAAAGAGAAACAAACATCATGATTTTAAATACGAGATGGCATTTATTAATTTTACACTTATCTAATATTATTTTTTATGATTAAACATTCAAATCCCATGACAAAACGAAAGAAAACAATCAAACTAGTCATTATATTCATGACAAAGTTATTGTTTTGTCATGAATACAAGCGTTTTCATCCAAGGATAGATACAATTTACACAAAAAAACTATATAATAACCTCACGATTAGTATCGCATGGGATAATTAACAAAAGTTTTAAAAGAATATTTTAATATGGAATCAGAGACTATTGAATTGAGAATGCCTAGTGTCATGAGATATGGCCTAGACGTCTCTTATACCACCAACCCTGCTCTTTTCAAAAAGCAACAGCCAAAGACAAGCGCCTATCGAGAGTTCATCGATATCAAAGGCGGCCAAGGTTATTGCTTTGTAAAAAGAGCCTTTGATATCTTCGCCTCTTCTTTGGCGATTGTTTTACTAAGTCCTGTCTTGTTAGCCTTAACCTTAGCGGTTAAGTTAACCTCCAAAGGACCAGTCCTCTTCAAGGATAGAAGAATTGGCTTAAATGGTAAAGAGATCAAAGTTCTCAAGTTCAGAACCATGTATGCGGATGCTGAATCCAATATCAGAAAATATCTTTCTCAAGAACAGTTATCTACTTGGATCAGAGAAAGAAAGTTAGATAA
>CACXYG010000219.1 GCA_902771745.1 uncultured Erysipelotrichaceae bacterium
TTTGTCATAACCTCTTACATTTTACTTCTTACCTCTTACTTCTTACCTCTTACCTCGCATTATATTTCTCCAGCAGTCCGAAGTTCCGCATTGCCACACACTGCGCTGTTCCTTCGGCCACCTTTTTCTCGTTGTAGAAGCCGAGAAGGATCGCGCCCAGCGAGCAGAACGCCACGGCGACAAAGCCGACAAAGGTCATGACTTTCAAAAGCGTCAACCACCAGGATTCGATCGCAACAATCTTACTAGAAGAGGAGATGCCATTCATGGCGATGGAGTGAGAAATAGAATAGACAAGTCTCTTGGTAGCCGTATGCATACAATGAATCATGGCTGGAGTGGTTTCATAACCGACTAAAGTACCAGCAGAGCCAGAACCATCCCATAAATCCTGACCAGCAAGAACACCCATAGCGATGTCCATGTAACCAGCAAAGACAGAACAGTCAGTGATCGCAGCACCCTTCATGCCCCATTCTTTACGTAAGATGTTGGTCATGAGGTTATAGTCACTACCAGCCCAGACAACACCTAATCTATTAAAGGAAGTCATCACGCCAGCACCACCGCCAAGAACACTACCTTCAAAGGCTCTTAAATAGAGTTCACGGATGGACTGTTCATTAGCCCAGGTGGAGATACCATAACGACCGGATTCCTGATCGTTTAAGGCAAAGTGCTTGGTGAAGACATAAATACCAGTCTTCTGAATTGCGTTGACTTCTGGTTCAACCGTCTTAGAGGAGAGCAAGGAGTCTTCGGAATAGTATTCGAAGTTACGACCACAATATGGCGTTCTATGCAAGTTACAAGCAGGGCCATATAAACCAGCGGTCTTGATCGGGTTATCTTTATCGGTAGCGGCTCTTCGGCAGTCTTCACCGATATCCTTACCCATGTTGGCAACCAATTCAAGGTTTCTGGTAGAAGCCATGATATCTTCCGAGGTATAACCCATACCGGAGTTACCGCTGACAAGAGATTTGGTGTAACCCTGAGGGCCATTTTCATCTAAGGTAGCAGGTAAGCCAAGGGATGGAACTTCGTTGGTTCTATGGAAACCATTGGCAATCAAACCATGCATTTCAGCAAAAGTTGCTTGTCTGACTAAGTTGTCCCAAGCTTCGGCATTTTCATTGATGTCGCTATCTTTCATCATGACAGCAGACATACCATTTTTTTCACCCATACCTTCTAAGGTGGTGATATCAGAATAATGATCAGCAATCATCTTATCGACGATGGCTTTACGCATGGTAGAATCGGCAGTCAAACCATCTGCCCACATCTTGGCGTTGATCTTTAAGAGGTTATAAGTAGAGGGCATGGTACCAGTCCAGTTGTTTCTGGTCAAATAGGTGATACTCTGATCATCCTTGGTGCCTTCATACTTGTTCAAGTCGGCGTGATCAAACTGGTTGGTGATTTCATAACCGGTCTCTTCACTGGTCGAGCAAGTCTTGCTATCTAAGGTGCTCAAGTTCCATTTGACAACGTTAGAAGCTTCACCTTCCGCGTCCATCTTGCCAGCGCTGGAGGATGGGGAATAACCTTTGGCAGCAAGAACGTTGTTGACGGCTTCATGAGCGCCATTACCGATGGTGAAGTAGTAATCGCCCGCATCTAAAATATAAGTCTTAGCTTCATTGGCGTCATAGGAAGCGATATCTCTCTTCTTGATGGTCATAGAGACGGTTTCACTCTTACCAGCTTCGATGATGCCAGTCTTGGTAAAACCAGCTAATTGAACAGCGGCTTTTTCAACACCGTGCTCTTTGTCATAGTCGGTATATGGAGTCTGAACGTAGATTTCAGCAGAGTTCTTACCAGCGACGGAACCGGCGTTCTTGACGGTGACTTTGACATCGAAGTTCTCACCATTTTCTTTGACTTCTAAATCAGAATATTCCCAAGTGGTATAGGACTGACCATAACCAAATGGATAAGCGACATCATCATAATACTGATAATCACCAGCATTACCCTTACCCATGACATAGTCTTCATATCTGGTTTCATAATACTTGTAACCGATATAGATACCTTCCTGATAGACGATGTAGTTTTCGTTACATTCGTTGGTACCAGAAGCGGTGTTGTACTGTGTCCAGCTGGTCTTATATTCACCAGTCATACCCTGAGCAGAGGAGTTGGTGTAGGCATGTAAGCCAAAGTTGATGGCAGCTGGGGAGGACTTGGTGTTGTTTAAGAAGGTTTCGTATTACCCGTAGTACCTGGATCACCGATCCATAAAGCGGCATCAATACCATAAGTATCGGCAGTCAAGAAGTCTAACTGGACCATGTTGGAACCATTTAATAAGACGACGATCTTCTTGAAGGTGCCATTATCCTTATAGGCTTTTAAGCCGGCTAACATATCCATTTCATTCTGAGAGAGATGGAGATAGTCACCACCAATACCATCTTTGCACTCGGTCATTGGAAGGTCGTTGCCTTCACCGCCAGAACGGGCGATGAAGACCAAAGCGACATCATTGAAGTCATCTTTCCAGGATTCCTGCATGGCAGTAGTGTTGACTTCGGACCATGGTGCTTCATTGATCAAGTACTGATCGATGGTACCGCCAGTGGTTTCAGCATTGACTCTACGATATTGAGATAAGGTATCGTTATAGTGATTGAATAAGGTGGTGTTAGTGCACTTGGCGTTGAAGTGAGTGTTCAAGGCCTTACGGATGGTGATAGCATCGGAGATGTTGACCTGACCAGAACCGGTACCACCATAGACTGGATCGACACTGGAGGTGGAGAACAAAGAGAATCTGGTAGACTTAGCAAGTGGCAGGGTGTTGTTATCATTCTTTAATAAAACAGCACCTTCCGCTTCTAAGTTTGCACAGAGATTTCTTTCATCTTCGGCTAAGGCTTCATCAGAATCATAGCTGGACTTGTAGTACTCCGTATCTTCATCAGCAGCGTTTTCATCATTGATGATGTCAAACGTCTTGACGTTTAAAGCAGTATCTAGCTGCGTCTTGAATAATGGTGAAACACCCCAGGCGATTGCGCCTACAAGGCCCACCACACCAAAACCGGCAGTCAAAGATACCAATAACGGCGTGTGTCTTTTCTTCATTTCGGTTTCTCCTTTAAAATAAGGAAGACAAAGGTCTTTCCTCGTGACTAATTTAAAGGAATTAATATTAATAAGGTTAATCACGCGCAAAATTTGTCTAACGGCAAACAAAAACTGTAAGCGGTTTCCAATATTTTTATTGAAATTCAAAATTGATCATTATTGAAATGATAGTCGAAACTCGATATAGTTAACTTACACCGCAAAAGGAATCCACATGAAACAAGGAAAACCATATTTCTTTTTACCAGGAGCAACCATCAAACGATTCAAATTGAACAAAGAACAAGTTGTCTCTGTTCGGGAACATTTTTCAAGAATTGCGTTATCTATTGACGCTCTTTTTTCCTTGTTCATCATTTTGATCATGGGCTTCTATTTCATCAAACCGTTGTTCCAGGATGGTGATTATTGGGTGAATATAACTCGCTATCCGATGGGTTTTGCAGCCAAGTTAACTCTCTTGATCAGTTCCGTTTTATTGCAATTCTATGTTCAGATTGTGCAATTTGGCAAACTGAAACTGCCAACACTAAATCGAATCGTCTTAGTTCTCTTTGCCTTAAGTCTTTCCGCGGGCATGCATCTGTTTATCGGTTCTGATGCCATGCGCGGAGAATTAGGAAGCACCCAGACGATATCCGCTGGTATTCTCTGGATTGCTGTCATCTGCTTCTGTCCCTTATCTCACCTGGTTGATCAGTTGGTTGTCACTTTATTTGTCGGTTTAAGTCTCGTCATTGTTCCAGAGATTGCAAATAACTATTATCCCATCCTAGAATTGCATCAATATGCTCTGGTTGCTGTTGTTTATATGTTTGCTTCTTACTTCTTCCATTCTATCTTCTTCTATGTAGAATGTCAGAGATATTACATCGAACATGAAAACGAACGCCTTTTAGAAATGTCCAATCATGACCCTTTGACTTTTTGTCTTAACCGCAACGGTTTACAACAGTTGTTAAAATTCAAAAAAGGTCAGAAAGTCATTCAACCCATTGTCGTTTATGTCTTAGATATCGATAACTTCAAAAGATTCAATGATGAGTATTCTCATTTAGAGGGTGATAAGGTTCTTCGTCATGTCACCCAGACCATCAGGGACACCCAACAAGGTCAGTATCAGTTGGTCCGTTGGGGTGGTGATGAATTTGTCTTCATCAAGAACGTCAAGAACAGAGAAGAAGCTC
>CACXYG010000220.1 GCA_902771745.1 uncultured Erysipelotrichaceae bacterium
AAATCTAGCCGGCCATCACCAACACAATCTAAATATGTTTGGCTAAATGATTATACAACATTAGCATATCTTCATCCTACATTTGCACCAATAGACGACGAATATGTCACATGTTAAGAAAATGCGACATAAATAGATGAAAATAACAAGGAAGGGAATTAAAATAAAGGCATGGATTTTTTAAAAGGAAAGAAATATTTTATCGTTGCTGATCGGGAATATAAGAAGATTTTCTATGCTTTTAGGGAAAAGCATCCACTTTTAGACTTACAGATCATCTCTAAATCAGATTTGATTGACTTGTTAGGCTTTGCCTATCAGATGGATCCTATTCCTTATTTACTAAAGAAAGAAAAATACGATTATTCCCAGTGCAAGAAGTTACTCAACATCTTAAGAGTCGGTGATATTTCCTCTCATGAGGAATATCTCGCTATTTTTGAGGAACTGAAAGAACAAGGTTATATCAAACAGGATGACCTTGGTCCTTTACAGGTAGGTCAAAGAGAAGTGTTGTTATTTGAAGCTGATGAAGATTATGAGCTTCACGCCTTCTTGGATAGAAAAGGTGTCTCTTATCAGGAACTTCATTTTAAGGATGTTGATAGATTAAATGTCTATAGTGAAAGTAAACCTCCGATCATCTATGATTTTGATGATAAGTTTTTACAGTACTTCTATATTTTTGCGGATATCAGAAAGAGAGTCTTAGAACACCCTGAACAGAAAGATAACATCACTATCTTCTTAAAAGATGATCAGGACTTGTTCTATATCAATTTCTTCTCTGGTTTATTTAAGATCGACGTCTTTACCAATATGAAACTTCCTTTGGTTTCTTCTCAAGAAGTCTCTCTTGCTTTATCCACTTTCTTTCAGAATAAGAACTTTGAATGGAATCAAGAAGTCAAAGAAGATTCTCCTCTTTCCCAGGTGTTATCTGTCATTGATAAATATCAATTGAAGAGTTTATCTTTCAACTTTGCATATTCCTCTTTGATGGAAATCTTATCTAGTAAAACTATGAACTACTCTTATAAAGATAAGGGTGTTTCTTTGAGTAATCAGATCTTCTTTGATGGTCTTTATGATTCTGAACACTATATCTATATCACCAATTTCCAACATGATGATTTCTATAAGGAATTTGATGATAATAACCTTCTTCCCGATGCGGAATTAGAAAGAGTTGGTGTCAATCCAAGTTATATCAAGACGAAGTTAGACCGTCGTAAGAAACTGAATTTCATCTGTTATCACAATGTTGCATTTGCCAGTCGTGTCCTTCTTCATCTGAAGGATAAGATTTATGCTTCTCAGTTCTTAGAAGAGATGAAATGGAAGTCTAGTAAACCAAGTAAACATAACAATCTTGGTGTCTATACCTCTCAGGCTAAGGAATTATTAGATGCCTATTATAAAGATGCTGGTCATTATAAACCAGATAATCTTTATCGTAGCTATGATCATTCCTATCATCAGATTTCTCATTCTGCCAAGAAAGAAAAATATAGTGTCACTTCCATGAAGGATTTCTTCCAGTGTCCATTCTATTACTATCTCGACCGCGTCTTATCTTTATCTCGCGGTGATAAGGACACTGATAAGTTAGCCGCGTATCGTGGAGACTTGATTCACGGTGTCTTTGAAGATATCTTCACCAGAGAATATATCAACTTTGATAAGGCCTATGAGGAAGCCTTTGACTATGGATTAAAGAAGTATGAAGAGAATGCAAAAAACGATAACCATCTCATAACAGATGAAGAAAAGATGTATATCCGTTTTGTCAAGAAATGGCTTCGTGATGTCATTAAGACTGCTGTTCTTCAAAAAGACCCCAATATCTCCAATATCACAGGTGAAGTGGCAGAAAGAAATGTCACTTTTGAGGTTGCCGGGACTAAGTTTACCGGTCAGATTGATAAAATCATCTATACCAAAGGTGGAAGTGGCAAACAATACTACACGATAACCGATTATAAATCTGGTTCTAGTGGCACCTTTGATATCATGAAAGTCTTTTTAGGTGGCTCTTTACAGTTGCCTCTTTATTATTTGGCTTTACAACAGGCGGATAATCAAGAATACACCCATAATGGCACGGATGGTTTTGGTGGCTTTGGTATTCAGCATCTTTACTTCTCCAATAGTGTTCCTGTTGAGGATGGCTGTTATGGTGAGCAAGCGATTCTCAATAAGATTC
>CACXYG010000221.1 GCA_902771745.1 uncultured Erysipelotrichaceae bacterium
GACCGAGTTTGCCATAATACATCATGATGTAGTCGGCGATACGACCAGCATACATATCTAAGGCTAACTTGGCTCTTTCATCGCCCTTTTTATAGGCATCTTCAACATCACGGGTATCGTTGGAGATACCAGAGATACCAAGAAGACCGCCCTTGTGGTTATAAGCATCATAGACTTCATCGGCAGTTAAACCGGTGCACTTCATGATGAATGGCATACAGGATGGATCGATATCGCCAGTTCTGGTACCCATCATGACACCAGCAAGTGGGGTAAGACCCATGGAAGTGGCAACGACCTTGCCATCATGGATGGCGGCAAGAGAAGCGCCAGAGCCGATGTGGCAGGTGATGATGTTTAAATGTTCCTTATTTGGGAAATATTCTTCCCAAGCGTACTGAGCGAGATACTTATGAGAAGTGCCGTGGGCACCATATCTTCTGACATCATATTTTTCATACCATTCATAAGGAATACCATACATGAATTCCTTGGCTGGCATGGTCTGATGATAGGCGGTATCAAAGACAGCGACTTCACCGACATTTGGCAAGGCCTTCTTGAAGGCGTTGAAGCAGGTTAAGTGGGCTTCGGCGTGAAGTGGATCAAGAGGAATGAGTTCTTCGATCTTGTTATAAGTGTCCTGGTTGAACAAGGCGGAATCAGAGAAGTACTTACCACCCTGAACGACACGGTTGCCGATACCGTTGATTTCATCTAAGGAGGCGACGACCTTTTCTTCAATCAAACCGTTTAAGACAAGCTGGACACCTTCATCATGATTCATGATAGGAAGAGTCTTGGAATTTTTATATCCACCTGGCTTTTTTAAGGTGAATAAGGCATCATCATGACCGATACGTTCGACCAAACCGGAACATAAGACTGTCATGAGAGCGCTCTTTTCTTTGATGGTTTTAGCAGAGCTAGCTTTCTTGTCCATCTCATAGAGTTTGAACTTGATGCTGGAAGAACCAGCGTTGACACACATAATTTTAAATGAATTAGACATTTTGTTCTCCTGTTTTGACATATTTATGATTTTAGATTTAATCGCTTCCTTTTACAAGGAGAAAAGGCATTATTTGTTTTCTATACACATATTTTATGTGTTATAATCGAACCATTCAGAGTTAAATGGAGGATTTTATGAATAATACCTTCTTTGAAAATTACCTTCAGGGTCATTTGCCGGATGCCTATAAGTACTTCGGCGTTCATAAAATGGTAGTCGATGGAAAGGAAGGATATCTTTTCCGTGTTTATGCGCCTATGGCCAAGACGGTCGAAGTCATCGGTGACTTCAATTCTTGGACGGGTCAAACCATGGAGAGGGTAGACTATCGAGGTTTGTGGGAACTATTTATTCCCGGCGTCGAGGATGGCCAACGCTACAAATTCCATATCTGGGGTTGCGATAACTGCTGGAAGGATAAGCAAGATCCTTTCGGCTTCGCTGATGAGCTAAAGGAACAGACGTGCTCTTATGTGGTAGATATCAACAAGATTCATGTTGATGATGAAGAGTGGGTCAGTAAGCGAGAACGTAATTTTTCCAAGCCGGTCTCCATCTATGAATTCCATATGGGAACTTGGAAACGCAAATCTGACAACACCTATTACAATTACTCTGAATTAGCCGATATCATGGTGCCTTATCTCAAAGAGATGGGCTATACCCATGTTGAGGCTTTGCCAGTGACGGCCTATCCCAATGATAAATCCTGGGGTTATCAGGCCTTAGGGTATTATGCCGTCGACCGCCGTTGGGGAACACTTGGTGATTTCGCCCAGTTTGTCGAAAAGATGCACAAAGCTGGTATCGGTGTCATCATGGACTTTGTCCCTGTACATTTTGCGGTTGATCCATTTGGTTTAGAGAAGTTTGATGGTTCTTGCGTCTACGAATACGCTAACGAACACGAATTTTCTCAGTGGGGCACCAAGAATTTTGACTTGGCGAAAGATCCCGTCCGCAGTTTCCTCATCTCTTCTCTCTTCTACTTCGTCGACGTCTTCCACGTCGATGGATTCCGTTTTGATGCGGTCAGCAACGTCATTTATTGGGATGGCAATGCCGATAAAGGCATCAACGGCGGTGCTGTTGAATTTGTCAAGCGTGCCAATGGCTATATGCATTCGATGAATCCAAGCGTCATGATGATCGCG
>CACXYG010000222.1 GCA_902771745.1 uncultured Erysipelotrichaceae bacterium
TGGTGTAGCTGGTGGTGTAGCTTAAGAAGGAAGAGAGTTTACCAATAGACATACCTAATAATGGATAAGCAGCGGTAAGAGGAATCATGATGATACCGGCAATACCGATGATGACATAGATGGTATTGTTGACAAAACGGGTGACAGGATTGACCCAAGATGCAGAGAATAAGGCGACCTTACCCTCTCTTCTTAAGACTTCATCCTGATCTTGATAATGGAGTAAGGATTCATCTTGATAATTCAAAGACTGCAAGAGATCAGAATTGTTGATACCTTCTAGTGAGATACCATTGAGTTTGGCTTGTAACTTGGCTTGTTTCTTGAAGTGTTCGTGGCTGAACTTGGCAACAAAACGGGAGACGATGATGGATAATGGAGAAAGGATGATGACACCCAAAGCTAAAATCCAGTTGGTGACAAACATCATGATGATGGTGATGACAATCGCAAGTAAACCTTCAATCAAGGATTTGAAGACCGAGAAGAGACCGGTGGCGATATTTTCCACATCACCGATTTCTAACTGAACCATGTTACCCTGAGAAGATTTGAAGATGGTATCAATGGAGATGCTGTTCAACTTCTTGTAGGTATCATTACGCATCTCAAGAATCATCTCTTGGGTCATGACACCGACATTGTATTCGAAGATGAAATCACTAAAGGCGGCAACAGTCGATAGGCCAAGAGAGGTGAAGACGAAAGTGAAGAATAAACTGGAATTGTTATTTAAGGCAGCATCTAGAGCATAACCGACAAATAGCGGTTGAGAGAGTTGACCGATACAGAAGAGAAGAACTGAGATGGCAATTAAGATGATTCTTCCTTTTTGTGGTAACAGATAAGAGAAGAAACGTTTTTTCCAATCCATCTTAGTTTCCTCCTTTCTGAACCTGAGACTCATAGGTCTCTTTATAGACATGACAAGTCTCTAACAATTCATCATGTTTACCTTTGCCGATGAGTCTACCACCTTCCAAAACCAGGATTAAATCACAATCGCTGACCGTAGACACACGCTGGGAGACGATGATTTTGGTAATACCCTGATAGTTGTTGGAGATGTTGGTTCTGACCATCTTATCGGTAAGTAAGTCCAAAGCAGAAGTGGAGTCATCCAGAATGATGATCTCAGGCTTTTTGACTAAGGCTCTCGCGATACATAATCTTTGACGCTGACCGCCGGAGAAGTTTTTACCACCTTCTTCGACTTCATGGTCAAGATAGTCATCATATTTAGAGACAAACTCATAAGCCATGGCATCCTTCATAGCGGAAGTGATTTCTTCTTCTTTCGCGTCTGGTTTAGCCATCTTCATATTGGATAAAAGCGTACCTTTAAATAAGACAGAACGCTGTGGAACAAGGGCGATTTCATCATGAAGTGCTACTAAAGGATAATCCTTGATATCACCACCCTTATAAGCGACTTGTCCATTGGTGGTATCTAAGAAACGTTCCACTAAGTTGATGAGGGTAGATTTACCACTACCAGTACCACCGATGATACCAAGGGATTGACCCTTTAAGAGGGTGAAATCAATGTCCTGTAAGGCGAGGTTACCATCCTTTTCATAACCCAGATTGACATGATGGAAGCTTAAGACTTCCTCCCCTTTGTTAATGGACTTAGTAGTAGCGCCATCTTTACTTTGAATGGCTGGTGTGACAGCTAAGATTTCATCGACTCGGCTGGTAGAAACACTCGCCTTGGTCAAGACCATGACAACATTAGTTAACTGAACAAGCGTAGTGAAGATCTGCGCAAGATAAGCGACTTCCGTGATGATTGTAGAGGAGACGGAGACATCCATATCTGAAGTTGATAACATCGGTAAAGCACCAAATAAGACAACAGCTAAAGTGGCAAGGGCGATGATAGCAAAAGTAAGTGGATTGATAAGACCATTTAACTTGGCGACTTTGACGGCATTATTCTTATAATCAGAAGTCAGATTATCAAAATCGTTGATCTCATAATCCTGACGGTTGAAGGCGCGGATGACTTTGCTACCTTCTAAGGTGTCGCTTGTCTTAGTAGAGATACGGTCTAATTTCTTCTGGATGTTTAAATATTCCTTAGAGGATTTTCTCATGATGAAGAAGCAGAACATTTCACTTAATTCATGTTTGGAAGAAATTAAAAAAAATAAAG
>CACXYG010000223.1 GCA_902771745.1 uncultured Erysipelotrichaceae bacterium
CGTACCAAAACATTTATTGCCTTTGGTTTCTATCGTATCGGTTTAGGTATCATCCTGTTAATTATTCTCTTTGCTGTCAACGGTGGTAACTTATCCGCTGGTATCCTGTTGGATTCCACTTCTAGTTCTACCGCTTTACTTAACACGATGGATTGTTTGGTTGCAAATCCAACTTTGTTAAACTTTATACCATCCCTGCGTTAGATAATGCTGTTGTTAAATATTAGTTAATGAATTATAATTATTAGGCTTACAAATATCATTTGAGGAATAGAATATGCAAGAAAATAACAATGAAGAAATGCAGTCTTTGCAGCGTCCTGCTGTTCCCGGCAATAACAACAATGTTGTCGAACAGACTGACGAAGAGCAAAGAGGCATTACCTTAGGCCAGATCTGGCACATGATCGTCAAGCATTGGATTGCTGTCGTCATCTGCATGCTTGCTGGCTTAGCTGTTGGTGTTGTATACGCCAGAGCCATCAAGAAACCAGAATACAAGGCTACTAGAACCTTGGCGGTCATCGCTCCAAAGGATGACAACACCTCTGCTTCCAACAACGTCAACAACTCTCTCTACTTTGCTCGTATCGCTGTTGGTTATATCAAGTATCCAGAAGTTGAAGAAGCCGCTTGTAAGCTTCTTGTTAATGGTGATACGGATAACAAGAAAGGCTATGCGAAGTTATTTGTCTCCGAGACAGATAGCAGCGTCTATAACACCGTTGCTTTAGATAAACTTTTCACCGCTTCTCTTGAAACTTATGTCTCTGGTAATTCCACGGCCACTTCTATCTTTATCGATGTCACCTCTACCACTTCGGTCGCTCAGTTATCTACCGATGTCGTCAACGCCATTGTTCAGGCTCTTCAGGATGTCTCCAACACTTCCGGTAGCGCCCTTAACTCTTTGTTAGATCAGACCATCTTCCCTGGCAGTGAAGCCAGAGTTGAAAACGCCAAGGATACTTCTACCAGCAACGTCATCATAGGTGTGGTTGGTGCCTTAGCTGGTATTGTTGTCGGTGCCGCGTATGCCATTGTTCGTGAACTTGCGGATACCAAGGTCGGTTCTAAGGCTGAACTTGAAACTCTTACCGGTTACAAGGTTATCGGTATGATTCCAAAGTATGAAGCTTACGCTGTTGAAAGTTCTTCTAAGAAAGAAGGAGAAGAAGGAGGTAAGGTAAATGCCTAGATATGGTGCTAATCAGGATGCTGCTCAGCATCGTGTTGTTGAATCGGGCTTAATCCACGACTTCGATTCCCCAGAAGCAGATGCCATCATCCGTCTTCAGACCAATATTGACTTCGCTAACTTGGAAACGCCAGTTTCCTGTTATGCCATCACTTCCGCTCAGGAAGCTGAAGGTAAGACTACTATGGCTTGTAACCTCGCTTTGTTATATGCCGAAAAAGGTTTGAAGGTTGCTCTTCTTGATTTAGACTTACGTCAGCCAGCTATTCACAAGCTCTTCCATCTTGAAAACAAGATCGGTATTGTTGAATACGTCAAAGGCGAAGTTGATTCCATTGCTGATATTGCTCACACCGCTAAGGGTGTTGATGTCATCACCGCTGGTTCTCATACACCATTCCCATCCAAGGTCTTATCCAGCGCTCGTATGAAGAAGTTATTAGAAGAACTCAAAGCCAATTATGACTATGTTCTTCTTGATACTCCTCCGATCTTGGTCGTCTCTGACGCCTTCATGGTCGGTCAGGATATCGATGGCTTCTTGCTTGTCTGTTCTCAGCATGTTTCCAGAAAGAAAGATGTTGTCGCTGCCTGTAAGGCTTTAGAAGAAAAGAATATCGATATCATCGGTATCACCATGTCTATGGTCACCACCGATGAAGATAATGGTAAAGGTGGCTATGGTGGTTACACCTATGGTTATGGATACGGTTATGGTTATGGCTATGGTGGTCGTTCCAAGTATGGTTACGGCGGTTATCATAGAAAGAGACAATCCGAAGTCGAAGCAGAAAAGGAAGAAGACGAATTTTAAGAATATCAAGGAAGGTGAAAACCTTCCTTTTTTAATTTCACTAGGAATTTACTTTTTTATTGCGGATTGAAACGTTCTGGTATGAGTGTGAAACTCAGTTTTCAATTGACTGAATTTTTGTAAATTATCATTCAC
>CACXYG010000224.1 GCA_902771745.1 uncultured Erysipelotrichaceae bacterium
ACGTCTCCTATTTCAGAACCAAGGTTCCGTATCTTATGTTGATGCAGAAGAGTGAAGTCTGGATGTCGATCACTCCTCATGAAGTTCACACCATGAAAAAAGATATCAAGAATGCAACCGGTAAGGTTTTAACCTTAGGTCTTGGTCTTGGTTATTACGCTTATGAAGTCTCCAACAAGGATGATGTCACTAGCGTGACCATCATCGAAAAGGATAGCAAGGTCATTCAACTCTTTGAAAAGAACATCCTTCCTTACTTCCCTCACAAAGAAAAGATTCATATCGTCAAGCAGGATGCGTTCTTATATTTCGAACGTGAATTAAGAAATGAAGCTTATGATTACATCTTTGTCGATATCTATCACACGCCAGAAGACGCTCTAGGTATGTATCTGCGCTTCAAGAGCGATGAGAAGAAGTATAACTACAAGCCCGCTCACTACTGGATTGAAGAATCGATTTTATGTCTTTTAAGACGTTATGTCTTAACCTTGATTGAGGAATACTATCAGGGTATGAAAGAAGAAGACTATGAAGAGATCGTCGATGAAGAGACCGAACTTCTTCAGAAACTTTATAGAGCATTAAAGAAACAAGAATACAGCTCCATTAAAGACATTCTTTCTCTCCTCTCTGATGAAGGTTTGAAAGAATTAGCGAAAAACATTTAACAAATCATGCTTCTTTTATAACTTTTTACGAAAATTTTCTAAAAATCATTTTTAATGTTATATTATTTTACACGTGACTATCCAATTCCCCTGATTCAGAAAGGAGTTAATCATCTATGGCAATTGAAATCTATTGTGACGCCGGTAGTAATCTCTACCCCAAAGTATTAAAAGAAAAAAATATGAACATTCATGTCATGAGCATGAATGTCATCCTCAACGGCAAGACTTATTGCTGCTATGACGATGATATCGATGTCGAGAAGTTCTCAAAAGAATATTATGCTGCCTTAGATCCAGCTAAGAAGAATGTCAGAACCTCTCTTGTCTCTCCTGGCCAGTTCCAGGAAGCCTTCCAGAAAGAAGTCGATGCTGGTAATCAGGTCATCTGCTTCACCATGGCTAAGGGTATCTCCGGCACGTACCAGTCCGCTTGTATCGCCGCGGATATGGTCAACCAGGATGCCGGTAAAGAGGTCGTTCATGTCATCAACTCCGCTACCGCTGGTTTTGGTGAAGGTATGCAGGCGATGTACGCCTATGAAAACGCCCAGAAAGGTTTATCCTTTGAAGAAGTAGTCCAGAGAAGTGAAGATTATGTCTTCAAAGTCAGAAGCGAATTCACCGTCGATGATATCCGTTATCTTTCTTCTACTGGTAGAGTCTCACCACTGGTTGCTAAGATCGCTAACCTTCTTCGTATCAAGGTCATGTTAAAAGGAAGCAATGAATCGACCATCGTATTAACCAAGAAAGTTCATGGCCGTAAGATGTCCTTAAAGAACTTAGTCACCACCTGCTTAGAGAAGATCACGGATAAGAACAGCCTTGTCTTGATCTCTCATTGCGATTGTGAAGAAGATGCCTTGTCTGTCAAGAAGGGCTTAGAAGAAGGTGGCGTTAACAACGTCGAAATCTATCCATATGATATTGTCACCGGCGCCCATGTCGGTCCAGGTTGTGTCGCTATCTTCTATCTTGGCGAAAACAGAGATTAATCAAAACTAAAAAACGAGGACTTACATCCTCGTTTTTCATTTACTTTGATTTTTCTGCCAGCTTGATCGCAGCGTGTTCAGCATCCGAACCTTTATAGTTTTCAACGACAATACGTTTGAATGGAATATTGATTTCATTAGCACGATAGGCAAGTAACATCTTTTCTCTGATATCGTAGAATACATCCCAGTAATCAACGCGTTTGGTATAGCAGATGGTTCTCATGGTAATAGAGAATTCGGCTAAGTTATAGACAGCGACAATCGGCGCAGGATTCTTTAAGATACGCTTATCTGCAGCGATAACTTCTTGCATGACTTTCTTACACTGTTCAACATCGGTGGAGTAGTCGACATCAATATCGACGGTTAAACGTCTGGTTGGATTGGTAGAGCTTGGCAGTACATTGAGATTTCCGCAGGCCTTTAGAATGTCA
>CACXYG010000225.1 GCA_902771745.1 uncultured Erysipelotrichaceae bacterium
ATCAGCCGAGGCGTGCTTCTCCAAGGCCTTGGAGAAGCAGGGAATACCAAGAACATGGATGTACGTCTAAACAATTATCACTTCGACTTGCAATTCAGGATTTTAACTTTTTGACAAAATTCTTTGAAAAACAAGAAACAAAAGAGAAAACGTGATATCATTACATAGCATTATGAGATTAGATTTATATTTGACCCAAAAGGGGTATTGTGAAACCAGAAGCAAAGCCAGTCAGCTGATCAAAAATAGCAAGGTGAAAGTCAACGATAAGACCATCACCAAGAACGGCTTTGAAGTGAAAGAAAATGATAACGTCGTCGTCATTGAAAATGATGTTCTAGAATATGTCTCCCGTGGTGGGCACAAACTCGAAAAGGCTATCGAAGTCTTTTCTATCGATATGAAAGATAAAGTCATCTGTGATATCGGATCTTCCACTGGTGGCTTTACCGATTGCGCCTTAAAGCATGGCGCACGAAAGTCTTATGCCGTTGATGTTGGCACTTCTCAGTTACATGATAGTCTCAGAAACGACCCTCGTGTCATCGTCTTAGAAAACACAAACTTCCGCTACATCGATAAGAAAGTCTTCCAGGAACCCATTGATTATTATGTCTGCGATGTCTCTTTTATCTCCATTAGAGAAATCTTAAAAACCTTAGTCTCCTTTAAGGAAGACTTTCATATCCTATTATTATTCAAACCACAATTTGAAGTCGGACCAGGTAAGTTGAATAAGAAAGGTGTTGTCAAATCGCCAGATTATCTAGTGGAAGCCTTAGTAGACTTTGAAGCCTTCTTAAAAAATAAGAAGTTATCTGTTTTAAATGCTTCCTATTCTCCAATATTAGGTAACAAAGAAGGTAACATCGAATTCTTATTTGATATCTCCACCAAAGGAAAAAGTACAAAACTTGATTATCAAGCTCTGGTCAACGAAGCAGAAATCGCCCTTCACAACTAGGATTTTAAATTTTTCAAGATTTTTTTAATTTTTAATGTTTCTTTTAAGTAAAATTTAAATTTCTCCTTTACACTACTATCAGCACAAGGAGGAATTCAATATGAACAAGAGAAAAACATTAAGCTTATTATCCGTCTTATCCTTAGCTATTCTTACATCCTGCGGAACCAATACTGCCGACGGTCAAACCCACGGCACCAACAATACCAATGTCAGCGTCAGCGCTGAGGAAGCGAGCAATGTCGATTTATCAAGCGTAGTCACTTGGGATTCTAGTGATGACGATTTCACAATAACAACAAGTGATGGCACTTATACTGTTGATAATAGTGTCTATACCATCTCCACATCTGGTACCTATGAATTGACTGGTAAACTACACGGTCAAATCTATGTCAACGTTCCTGAGAGTGATACTGGTGAAGTCGTCTTAACCTTAAACGGTGCGGATATCACTTATGATCAGAACTCTCCTGTCTACATCGCTTCTGCCGAAGAAGTAGAAGTCAAGGCACAAAAGGGTACTACAAATACCATTACCGATACGAGAGCCGAAGAAACCACCGAAGATGATACTCAGGGTGGTGGTGCATTATATGCTAAGGCTGACTTAAAACTCAAAGGTAAAGGTAAACTCACCGTCACCGGCTCTTACAACAATGGTGTTCACACTTCTAAAGATTTAGATATCAAGAATATGGAACTTGTTGCCACTGCGCCAAATAACGCCATCAAGGGCAATAATTCCGTCGAAGTTCACTCTGGTAGTATCACAGCCGTCTCTACTGGTGGCGATGGTTTAAAGACGGAAGACAGCGATGTCTCTTCGAGCGGAAATCAGAAGGGCGATATCAACATCTTCGGCGGCACATTAGGGTCGCTGGCTGGTTTTATATTGGGTGGACTGTTTGATGCGGTGACTGGAAGCAACGGCGGACAGTCGCGCATTGGGTCGTTCTCGACGGACGAGGACAACAGCGTTAACTATGGTCGGCGGAGGCCTAACGTGAACGAGCGCGGCTCGTTCCTCTTCTCGCTGTTGGTGCTGACGGCCTACATCATCAAGGCTGACGGACGGGTGATGCACTCAGAGATGGAGATAGTGCGCCAGATGCTCCGCCAGAACTTTGGCGAGGAG
>CACXYG010000226.1 GCA_902771745.1 uncultured Erysipelotrichaceae bacterium
TTCTTAATTGAAGACAAGGATAAAAAGCCAATTATCGTCCTTGATGACGTGATGAGTGAACTAGACCACAACAATCAAGAACGACTAATTAAATTCTTAAGAAAGTTTAATCAAGTATTCATTACCGGAACTAAATTAGATATTCCGGATTGTAATCACTTATTAATAAATTCAAAGACAAAGGAGGTCTTCTAATGGAAGAAGAAAAGAAAGAAGCAGTCGTAGAAGAACAAAAAGCTCCAGAAACATCTCCAGTTCCTGAAGTAAAAGTCTCTGAAATGAACGAAGAAGAAGTTCAATTAGAGAAAGCTGACGCAAAATACGACGCAGAGAACATTCAAGTCTTGGAAGGGCTTGAAGCTGTCAGAAAAAGACCTGGTATGTATATCGGTACTACATCCAGTGCTGGTCTCCATCACTTAGTATGGGAAATCGTTGATAACGCGATCGACGAAGCCTTAGCGGGTTACTGTACAGAAGTGAAAGTCACCATTAATCCAGGCAATACTATCACAGTTATCGATAATGGTCGTGGTATTCCAGTTGACGTGGTGAAAAAATCCGGTTTAACCGGTGTTGAAACTGTTTATACCGTCTTACACGCTGGTGGTAAATTCGGCGAAGGTGGCGGTTATAAAGTCTCAGGTGGTTTACATGGTGTTGGCGCTTCTGTCACCAACGCTCTTAGCAAGTGGATGGAAGTTCATTCTTATAGAGACAACGTCGATCACTTTGCCCGCTTTGAAAAAGGTGGCAGCAAGTTTTCTGGTATCAAGAATTTAGGTGCAACTACCAAGCGTGGTACCTGTGTCAGATTCTATCCCGATGATGAAATCTTTGAAGATATCACTTTCAACTTTGATAGAATCGCCCAGCACATGGATGACCAGGCTTGTCTTACCAAAGGTGTCACCTTCCATCTCAAGGATGAAAGAACTGGCCGAAAGCAGGACTTCTTCTATCAGGACGGCTTAAGAGAATACTTCAACCGTCATACCGTGGATAAAGAACCTTTGACCAAACCGATGCATTTTGAAGGCGTTGATCACGGAATCAAATTGGAAGTCGTCTTCGGCTTCTTGAAAAATGAATATAACGAGAAAATCATCTCTTTTGCCAATGGTGTCAGAACGGGTGATGGCGGTTATCATGTCACAGGTTTAAAGAAGGCCTTAACCAGCATTTATAACACCTATGCTTCTAACCATGGCTTGACTAAGAATAACCAGTCTTTGGATGGCGATTGTTTAAGAGAAGGCTTGGTTGCCATTCTTTCTTGTTGGGTTCCGGAACACTTGCTTCAGTTTGAAGGTCAGACCAAGGGTAAACTTGGCACCAAGGAAGCCTTAAACAGCGTCGATAGCGTTATTGAAAATAAACTCGCTTACTATTTAGAAGAACATAAAGACGAAGCCGAAGCGGTCGTCAAGAAGACGGTCGAGGAAATGCGTATTCGCGATAAAACCGAAGCTGATCGTAAAAAGGAAAGAGAACTCGTCAACAACAAGATGTCGGGTGTGGAAATCTCTAAGAAATTGACCCCCTGCTCTTCCAAGGATTATATGGCCAATGAGTTATTCATCGTTGAGGGTGACTCCGCCGGCGGTTCTGCCAAAAAGGGTAGAAATCCACAGCATCAGGCCATTCTTCCTTTGCGTGGTAAACCAAAGAATACCACCGATGTCGAAGATGAAAAAGCTTTGCTTGGTAACCTGGAAATCGCCACGCTGATCTCCACCATCGGTGCTGGCTTTAACAATGATTTCAATATCAAGAACATCCATTATGGCAAAGTCATCATCATGACCGATGCCGATGATGATGGAAGTCATATTCAGTCTCTGCTTTTAACCTTCTTCTATAACCACATGAAACCTTTGATTGAGACTGGTCATTTATATATCGCTTGTCCTCCGCTTTATCGAGTCTATAACGGCAAGGGCAAAGAGATTTATTGTTACGATGATACCGAATTAGCCGAAGCCCAGAAGAAGATCGGCTCTGGCTATAAGGTCAACCGTTATAAAGGTCTTGGTGAAATGAATTACACCCAGTTATCTTCTACCACCATGGACCCAGAACAGCGCTCTCTGCGGCGCA
>CACXYG010000227.1:0-412 GCA_902771745.1 uncultured Erysipelotrichaceae bacterium
GGAGAGAAGGACTCTTCTCATGGCATTACCGACAGTGACACCATAACCCGTTTCAAGTGGGGTGATGGTGAAACGTCCAAAATTAGGAGCAATGTCGGATTTGCTGATTTGGAACTTCGGCTGTTCGAATTCTTTCATTCTAGCTCTCCTTTCCGCTATTGTTTAGCCACGTGGCTTCTTGGCTGGACGGCAACCATTATGCGGAATAGGAGTGACGTCGGCAATGGACAAAACCTTTAAACCAGCAGCTTCTAAAGCTCTAGTAGCAGTTTCTCTGCCTGGGCCTGGGCCCTTGATTTCGACATCAACACTTCTTAAACCACGATCGACGCAAGTCTTAGCAACATTGGTAGCAGCTAACTGTGCAGCGAATGGAGTGGACTTTCTGGAACCGGAATAACCGGAGGTACCA
>CACXYG010000227.1:444-2538 GCA_902771745.1 uncultured Erysipelotrichaceae bacterium
CTACCCTGTTCATCAGAGATAGAAATGATGGTGTTGGAGAAAGTGGCGTGGATGTGAGCGACACCCTTGGTGAAGGTAAGTTTAGCCTTCTTCTTTCTGATAGTAGTCTTTTTGGATTTATCAGCCATTTTAATCTATCCTCCTGATTACATGGTTGCTTTCTTGTGGTTAGCAACAGTCTTTCTCGGACCCTTGACGGTACGAGCATTGGTCTTATCTCTCTGGCCACGGACTGGGAGACCTCTCTTATGTCTGTTACCACGATAAGTACCGATTTCGGTTAATCTCTTGATATCAAGAGCGACCTGTCTACGTAAGTCACCTTCGACGACATACTTGGCGACTTCATTTCTGACAGCGGTAAGTTCTTCTTCAGAACAATCTTTGACACGCTTGGTGCCATCAACTTTAGCATCTGCAACGATCTTCTTAGCAGTGGTCAAGCCAATACCGTAGATATAACGGAGGCTATAAACTAACTGCTTATCGTTTGGGATATCAACGCCTGCAATACGAGCCATATTTATCCTATTTCCTTTCTTTAGCCTTGTCTCTGCTTATGCTTTGGATTGGAGCAGATGACCATAACACGTCCCTTACGCTTAATAACTCTGCATTTATCGCAGATCGGCTTAACTGAAGCTCTAACTTTCATTGTTAAGTTTCTCCTTTAAAATTTACTTATATCGGTACACAATGCAGCCATTCGTGACATCATAAGGAGAGATTTCGACCGTAACCTTATCTCCAGGCAAAATGTGGATCTTGTTCATTCTCATCTTACCGGAAACTCTGGCGCGGATTACGGCGCCACCGTCGAGCTGTACCGAATACTTCTCGCCGGGTAGGGAATCGAGAACTGTTCCCTCCATCTTAATGAAATCTTCTCTGCTCATTCTTTACTTTCATTCTCCAATTCTTGTAGATGTCGCTTGACATTGGAGTCAACCGACGTGATGATTGCCCCGTCTGAGGTGATGACGACGTCATTCTCATAATGACAGGTTAATTGTTTGTCGGCTGATACAATACCCCAGCCATCCTGGAGGGTGATGATATCACTCTTACCAGCCATGACCATAGGTTCAATGGCAAGACACATGCCTTCTCTTAGATATGGGCCTAAACCCATCTCTGGCGAATAATAGTTGTAGATGAATGGATCTTCATGCATCTCACGACCGATACCATGGCCGCCGTACTCTTTGACAAGAGAATAGCCATATTTATCGGCAGTTCTTTGAATAGCCATACTGATCTCATAGAGATGACGGCCAGGCTTAAGAACTTTGAAAGCCTCATAGAAACATTCTTCGGTGCAACGGATGAGCCGTTTCGCTTCATCGGAGATATTTCCAACAGCGAAGGTTCTACAAGCATCGCCATTGTAACCGTTCTTGTCGAGGTTACCCATATCGATACTTAAGATATCGCCTTCTTTTAAGATGACACTCTTAGAGGGAATTCCATGAATCAGAGTGGAATTGACCGAAGCGCAGACAGACCATTTATAACCGTCTTCGAGGGAGAAGTTAGGCGTTCCTCCACTTTCACGGATATACTTTTCTGCCAGTTTATCAATCTCAGCAGTGCTGCGGCCTGGCTTGATCTCGGGCGCAAGAAGGTCAAAAATCTTGCCAAGCTTATTGCCTGCTTCGATCATCTTTTCCATTTCTCGTTTGGTTTTGATGATGATCATTACTTAGCCTCTAAAAGAATCTTCTTGATATCGGCAAAGACTTCTTCAATGCTCTGAAGCGCATCAACCTTGCCCAGGACACCCTGCTTGGCATAATGCTCAGCGATAGGGAACGTCTGCTTGGCATAAGCGTCTAAACGAACCTTGAAGGCCTCCGCGTTATCGTCCTTACGCTGAATGAGAGCGTGACCACAAGCATCACAGATACCATCGACCTGAGGTTTCTTGGTATTGATGTTGTAGCTGGCACCACATTCTGGGCAGACGCGACGAGAGGTGATACGCTCGGTCAAGACTTCATCATCGGCAGTCATCAAGACAACCGCGTTGATTCTTCTACCGAACTTTGCCAACATATTATCCAAGGCTTCTGCCTGAGGAATCGTTCTTGGGAA
>CACXYG010000228.1 GCA_902771745.1 uncultured Erysipelotrichaceae bacterium
GTTCTCAACCTTCCTGGAGCAAACTGAATACTGCAGCTATGCTGCATGATGTGTTTTCGGTGACGAAAACGCATTATGTTCCTATGAAAAAGGTGGGAAGAACCCACCTATATGATTACTTTCTACGGCCGTTGACGGCAAGTTTAACGACTTCATAGCCACCGTTATATAAGCCTTGGGCTTTAAGTTTGATCATCTGCTTGTTGAGATGAATGAGTAAGTCATCATCCGTCAAAAGACGATCGAGCATTTCATTCATCGACTTCTTATCGGGGCACTCAAAGGTGGAATCACCATATTCTTGCGCGTGTATAGCACCATAGACTTCATGACCACCGATATGTCTCATCATGACCTTGACGACAGGATAGTAGGCTAGTTCACTAGGCTTAGTGATTAAAAGTTCTACTTTTCTCATCAATAAATTAGTGGAATAGACCGCTTCAAAGATATCCTTATGATAGATGCAATAGATACCCGAGATGACTTCACTATCCATTCTGTTGACGAAGTCTTTTAGACTAGCATAATCATCAAAGAAGTTGGTGGCTTTTTTATCAAAACCTGGAATCTCTTTACAAAGATATTCATACATATCCTTATGATCACCAAAGTTAAGGAAGAGACTTGCTTTCTTCTTTTCAACATAAGGAAGAAGATGTTTGATCATTTCTAGGAATAACTTTGCACCAGCACCAGCACCACCCACGGAAAGAAGTATTCTTCTTGGTTCATCTTTTTCAATACGGCTAATACGCTTAGCGACATCCTCTTCAATATTCTTAACCAGTTCATGGTCCACATAATGACCAACTTCATATAAATCTTCTTCAGGCATACCAGTAAGAGGTGTTTTAGCCATGCCGTTCATCATCTTGTAACCAAGATAGGCAAATGGTGTCTGAACCGTGTGAATAGCCCCTTCAGAGAAGTGTAAGGCCATCGGCCAGTTATCTGGTATGGCATTGACTACATGGGTTAAACCAGCATGAATGGCACCCTGACTAGGCCAGGCGTGAGTCGCGATAAAGGGAATATCTTTAGGAAGGTCATGATAAAGAGGAGCAAATAATTCCGCATTCTTCTGATCGGTGGAGTTATAAGTAAGCTTTCTAAAGCCTTCACTGTTTAATGGTTCCCAGACAAAGTGATTGAAGAGATGAGACTTCTGAGAGATACGAGAAGCAAGCGAATACATGTCATTCTGTTCACGGATGACTTTAGAACCGGTGGCATCAAAAGAAGCGATATCAAACCAATAGGGTTCATAACCTAAGGCTTTAGCACAACTTGCCATCGCCATGGAGATACGATAGTGGCCAAAACCCATACGGATGTTACCGACAATTAAGGCATTAGAAGGTAATTCTAATGGCTTATCAGAAAAAACCAAGTTCTGACAATTGATAAAATCAAGAGAAGGGATAGCAACCGGAGTCAAATGATATTCTTTAGAGGAATCATCTCCGTATTTCTTGATATATTTCGCTTTGGATTTCATTCCTTTTTTGATGGTTTTCTCATCGATTTTATTTCCGAAGATAACACTGGATCTATCTTTAATTTCCATGTTTTATACCTCCTAGGTGTAAGCCGTTACATTAAGTATAACGGAAAAATGAGCATAATCAAGAAAAAAGAAACCCAATAGTTAAATTGAGTTTCCAAAGTGTGCTTTTTGTCAGTTTGAAAAAGAATTCTCAAATATTAAACGGTCGATTTCTCCTGTTTTAAACTACAAGTTTAATGTTATTTAAAGAAAATGAATTTAGAATAGAATCATAAAAACTTTGCTTCTAGACAAGGTTTTACCCTTAGCCCTATAGAAAATGTAGCTCTGGGGTTTTAAATGAAATCCATGGAAAAAGCGACGCTTCAGGGCGTCGCTTTTGACTTTGCTATAAAGAAATAATTGTGAGATTTGTTCCTTAGAGATATTTATATTCGTTACCAATTAATCTTTGATGATTATGGCTAAATCATGAGCTAGTTTTGGAAAATCCTCTTTAACTGTAGTTAAAATGATATCTAGATTGACGGAACCATATTCATGAACGATTCTATTTCTCATACCATTTATTTGTTGACGAGG
>CACXYG010000229.1 GCA_902771745.1 uncultured Erysipelotrichaceae bacterium
CACTGGTTTACGCTTTGCAAGTCGCTATCGAGTTCACTGGCAACTATGCCTCTTGGGACTTTCACCCTAGATTTATAACATGCCCGTCATACAAGAAAAGAGGGAACGGCACATAAGCCGCTCCCTCTTTTCGTCTAACGATTAATTATTCTTCAACCTTTTCGAACATGTCTTTGGAGACACCGCACATTGGGCAAACCCAATCTTCGGGAATATCTTCAAAGGCAGTGCCGGCGGCGATACCACCATCGGGATCACCGACTTCTGGATCATAAATGAATCCACAAACTGTACAACGATACTTTGCCATAGTTATGCTCCTTTCCTTTTGCATTTCCTATGTCATCATTATATCGTAAAGAAATCATCAAACACAATCGCTTTGCATTCTGTCAAGAAGTTTCGGATACAGATTATCCATCAATATTGCACCAAGAGGTGCCGTGATCAGAATTGAAATGACAGCACCGGTAAGCACTAAAGTTCCACAGGCTAAACCTTCTGATAAGGCAATCGCACCAATGGAAGCCTGAACTGTCGCTTTTGGTAAATAGGAGATGATGATAAATAGTTTTTCTTTCCCAGTGAAGGAAGTGGCTAGAATGGAGACAAAGACGCCAAGACTTCTAAATAACAAAGCTAATAAGATGATGCCGATAAGAATGGCGCCTTCTTTAGAAAAGGCGTAATGAACATCCGTAGCGATACCAACCAGCGTAAATAACAAGATTTCAAACCCTTGCCAAAGGCCATTATAGGATTTCTGTATCTCTTTGGCCTGTTCTTTCTTTCTTAGATTGACGACAAAGGCCATAACGATGATGGCCAGTAAGGAAGAGATGGAGAAGTATGGTTTTAAGAATGTCTCTAAGGCTATCATGGAAAAGGATAGACCCAGCATCATGATCACATTGATGATGGTATTCAGCTTTAAATAACGGATAAAAAGAATCATCAGGATACCAGCAAAGATACCAAGTAGAATACCGGTGATGATGCTGATCGGTATCTGAGAGATACTCCAGGCATCCAAGGTAGAAGTAGCGACTAAGTTTATAAAGGAATAGAACAAGACGATGACAAAGATATCATCACAAGAAGCACCAGCCATCACCAGTTCTGGCACACAGTGCTCTTTACCATATCCTTCCTGCATCAATTTGATCATACGAGGAACGACAACGGCTGGAGATACCGCTGCTAAGACAGAACCAAGAAGCAGTGCTTCTATAAAAGAGATACCTAAGAATAATGGAGCAAAGATGCTGATACCGACGATTTCAAAAGTCGCCGGAACAAAGCACATCAAGATGGCTGGTCGACCGATTTTCTTTAAGCTTTGAATATCTAAAGATAGACCACTTCTCGTCAGAATGATGACTAATGCTATTTGTCTTAAATAAGAAGAAAGAGAAAGCAAGGTATCATCCACAATATTGAGTAATGATGGACCAATTAAAATACCGAGGATGATATACCATACCAGTTTTGGTAATTTGATCTTCTCAAATAGAAAACCACCTAAGATACCTAGAACAAATATGATGGCTAGCGATAAAAAGATATTCATGATTCCTCCCTTTGGAAAACCAACAACAATAAAAAGCTGATGGTTATCCATGAACATTCATAGACGTCATCAGCTTATTGATAAGCGGTTTAGCATTTCTGCAGGGGAGACAATCATTCCCACTTCCACAATTATAGCATCCGTTTTTAAAAAGTCACGGAAATGTTGATTTCATTTAAAATGTCTCAGCCGGAGCTGAGACATATATCTACTTTTAAGCGACGTATTCACCCTCTGTCATAACTTTAGCAACTGCTGACATCAAGTCCTCATCAATCTCCGTGGTGAATTCAAAGCACTTAGAGACTGTTCTAGTTTTACCATAGGGATCTTTATACCTGACAGAAATCTTCAACGTCTTTTCTAAATGATAATAGCGAATACTATAAGGACTTGTGGAATTGGCGTAATAATAAGTAAAACCGCTATTTTCACTCAGTGTAGAAGAGACAAATTCTTTGGTATTCAGAT
>CACXYG010000230.1 GCA_902771745.1 uncultured Erysipelotrichaceae bacterium
AATTGAAAATAGGCATGTGAAAACACATGCCCATTTTCGTGTAGAAGGCTTCAATGTCCTAAAATCGCGTGTAATTTAAAATTTATGAGTAATGACTAGAAAAGTTGCAAACTTATTTATACATCTTTTGCTTTGTCTCATTTAAAAAGCACTTTGATTTTTCACGCCTTAAAAACAACCCAAATTTAATGTATAAAAGTTGTTTATTTCAAATTCACAATTTGTTTCCAAAACATAATCATTTAAAAATCAACACAAGCAAAATGTGCCAATCATTAAAACTTCACGCAAATATAACAAACTTTGGCGAATTGTATCTAGTTTTTATAAGTCACTTTTATATAATAACTAAGTATGAAAAAGCTTCTTCATCCAACCTATGGTATTCTGATCATAGAGTTGCTCGTTTTTCTAGCGGCTGTCGATGTCATTCTCCTCGTCTCCTCTTCTTTATCGTTACAAAAAAACATCCCCTACAACGTCTGCTGTGGCATCTTTACTCTTTTATATCTCATCTACCTTTTGTATGTCTTAATCGATTTTGCCTTACGCCTTTTAAAACCCTATGGCACCTTAAAAGAACTCATCTACAAATACTTCCACGATATATATTTCCGCCGTATCTGCAATTCTTATGTAGGTTCCTTAGTCAACTTTGGCATGAGTGTCTTCTATATCGTTTATGCCTATGTCAAAGATGCTCAGTTCTACGCTCTTGCTACCCAATTCTTCCTTATTGCCTTCATCGGTAGAATCTATCTTCTTTACAACACCTTCAACTCCCGCTATGAGAAAAGAATGCGCGGTCACTTCCTAG
Source organism: uncultured Erysipelotrichaceae bacterium (assembly GCA_902771745.1). Taxonomy (GTDB): domain Bacteria; phylum Bacillota_I; class Bacilli_A; order RFN20; family CAG-288; genus Enterosoma. The sequence goes on from CACXYG010000230.1 coordinate 818, forward strand.
CCTCTATTTTAACAGTCATCTTAGGCTTCGGTATGCTTGCCATCACCGCCGTTTGTATCGTCAAGCATTTCACCGTCATGAAGAATGACATCCTTCTTCTTGCCATCGCTTTATACACCTTTATCAAATTCATCTCTGCGATTGTATCCTTCATCTCTTCAAGAAGAGAACATAACATTCAACTGCTCTCCTATTGCGTCTTATCTCTCTCTTTAGCTTTCTATTCCATGTTCATGTTAGTCATCACCATGCCGGTGGTCTTTGCTGAGGGTGAAACGGTGAAAGACTTCACTTTCTTTGGCTTTATCTTTGCTGCTGCCATCGTCGTAATCGGTGTTGGTAATTTAATCCTTCACCATAGAGTCAAGACTGGTAAAGTCACCTTTGTTGACTATGTCAACTCTCCTGCTGATAATCAGCAATAATCTCAAAAAAAAAGGAAAAACAATGAACTTTCTAAAAAAATACAAAGACTTTATCACACCCGCTTTGATGTTTGTTGTCTCCATCATTGTTTTTATCGTCTATATCAACATCAAAGTATTTGAAGTCGCTATCCTCATGCAGATCATCTTATCTTTCTTAGGAACTCTTATCATTCCAATCTTCAATATCTTCAGCAAGAAGGTCAAGATTCCTCTCTTCCTAAATATCTTAATCACACTAAACTTGATTCTGGCCATGGACTTAGGAAGTGCCTTACGCTTCTATGATCTCTTCTTGATCTGGGATAAAGTCTGTCATATGTACTTTGGCTTTGAAGTCGCTATCATCTTCACTTATATCGCTCAGCTGTTGAAAATCGATAAGATCAACATCGTCGGCTACAGCGTCATCATGATGACCTTCGTTCTCGGTTGTGCAGCCGTCTGGGAAATGGGTGAATTCTTCATGGATTCCAACTTCGGCACCGAGTTCCAGAACATCATCAGAAGTCAAGAATTAGGTAGACTTCCACAATCCGATACCTTATGGGATATCATCGTCGCTGCTATCGGTGATTTGATTTATCTAGCCATCTACTTACCCGAACGTTATGCCACTAACTTCAAGATTCATAACGCCTTAGGATTCCAGTTAAACAAAGCTTAACCATGTTAAAAGGGGGCCACATTGATGTGTACCTCTCTAGTTAGACACTAGGGAGGTATTTTTAATGAAGTACACAAAGAAGCAGAAGTTGGAATGGATCCATCAATACTTGAGTGGCATGCCACTCACTCAAGTATCCGCCCGGTATTCACTCAAAAAAGAGATTTCATGACATGGTTAGTCGTTGGTCTAAATATGTAGACATTCATGGCAAATCGATTCTGGAGCATGGCAAGCATAAACAATTTTCAACAGAACAAAAGCTTGATGCAGTTAAGCAAGCAGCCCAGGATGGCTATGAAGCCGTCGCCTTAAGACTAGGCATCAGGGACAGTGTTGTAGCGAATTGGCACGAATCTATTCCGAAAAGGGCTTCGATGGTTTAAAATCTTTGGAAAAGAAGCGAGGGAGGCCACCAAAGATGAAGCCAGAGAAAACGACTTCCCAAGAGCCTGTACTCAACGAGACCAAGGACGAGAAGATTGCCCGTCTCGAAAGGGAACTGCTCGAAAAAGATGCGGAGATTGCCCTATTAAAAAAAGTGCAGGCCTTGATGGAAGAGGAAAAGGCAAAAGGTCGAGGAAAGTGACCATAGCCTGGGCGAAGGCCGTAAAGGAGCTTAGCTCTTCATTTCCACTACCAGTACTGCTAAAGAAGGCCAAGCTTCCGAAGGCTACGTTCTATTGGGCAATTGCCCGTATGGACGAAGACCCGGATGCTGACATCAAGGCTAAGATATTAGAGGTTTTCAAGGAGAACAAGGGACGTTATGGTGTTCGACGTGTCTGTATTGCTCTCAATGACGAGGAGGGCGACTATAAGATTAAAATAAGCCATGGACGAGTCCAGAGGCTGATGCACGAAATGGGCCTGATGGGTCCGAGAAAGAAGGGTAAATATAAATCATTCAAGGGTGAGATCGGGAAGATTGCTCCCAACATCGTGGACCGTCAGTTCGATGTCGACCACCCAAATCAGGTCTGGGGTACCGACGTTTCCGAATTCTCTGTCCCAAGCTGGGGAAAGGCATATTTCTCACCTATCGTCGACTTCTGCGACGGTACTATTGTTGCTTATGATTTCTCACGTCATCCTGACTTTGCCCAGACGATGAGGATGCTAAGATCGGCTGTAAAAACACAGCCGCTGACAGCAGGAATCGTCCTGCATTCCGATCAGGGCTGGCAGTATCAGATGAAACCATATCAAAGATTCCTGGAGGAATACGGAATGATTCAATCGATGTCCAGGAAAGGCAACTGTCTGGACAACGCAAAGACGGAGAATCTGTTCGGAAGGATGAAAGTCGAGATGTTCTATGGTCATGAGATGGAGTTTGATTCATTCGAGAAGTTGAAGGCTGCAGTAGACGAATATGTTCGATGGTATAACTCGAAGCGCATCAAACTCAGACTAAAAATGTCTCCTGAACAGTTCAGGAGACATATAGCGTCTGAGTTTGTGATATGATGTTTTCAACGTAGTCTAATTAGATGGGTACATATCAACA
>CACXYG010000231.1 GCA_902771745.1 uncultured Erysipelotrichaceae bacterium
AGAAAAAAATAAATTTGTTAAAACCCTTTTGAATAAATCAAAGTCAGGAGTGATTTGGAGTGAAAGAATTTAATATGACATTTGTTGACGGTTCGGCAGAAGAGCAGAATAAAGCGGTGGAATTTGCGTCTGTTTTCCTAAAAAGGAATGCATCACTTCATGAATTCTATCCATGGAAAGAGAGGGGACATCCATCTCTTGAATGATATCTGTTTCAGTATCTAAGGAAGAAGTTGTTTTTCCTAATTGTAAAGTGGCAATATATTCTTTATCACCATCATGCATGATGGTAGTAAGTTTGGTCGCTTCATTGACACCAATTAAAAGAAGACCAGTCGCAAAAGGATCGAGCGTTCCTAAATGACCTGCCTTTTTGACATTGAGTCTCTTCTTGGTGATAGCATCGACATCAGCGGAAGTATAATTCTGCTCCTTGTCGATTTTGATGAATCCTGAAATCATAACCTACCTATTATAATGAATTATAATAAATTTTTAAATTTTTATGTTTGTTTTTCTTGTTTTATCGAAAATTACGTTTATAATAATTAAGCCGCTTTTCTGGTGTTGGGCACGATCCTCTAATTCACCTAACACTGGGTCGCCGGTAGAAAGAAACGAGGTATTTGTTTATGGCTCTTACTAAAGAAGAAAAGACTAAGGTTATCACCGATAGTCGCAGAGACGAGAAGGACACTGGTTCTGTTGAAGTCCAGGTCGCCATCCTTACTGAACAGATCAAGAAGTTAACCGTTCACATGACTGTTAACAAGCATGACTATTCTTCCAAGCGTGGTATGGACATCAAGATTGCCAGAAGAAAGAATCTTCTTGCCTATCTTAAGAGAACTGATTCCGCTAAGTACGAAGCTTTAATTGCTAAGCTTGGTCTTAAGAAGTAATCAACTAAACAAGTAAACAAAGCTCCCTCCGGGGAGCTTTTGTCATGTATAATAGTTTTGTTATGGATAAAAAGAATGTCGATGTGTTAGTAATCGGTTCTGGCCCAGCAGGTTTACTTGCTGCTCTTTTAGCAAGCCAGAAGAGAAAAGTCACCTTGGTGGAAAAACCAGCCAAGGAATTTAAACTGGCTCGAAGAATTTTAGTCTCTGGTAATGGTCGAGCCAATTTCTTCAACCAGGATCTTTTGACCTGCAATGTCGATGAGGAATATCTTCCTTTCTTATTTGATACGCGTCATATCTATTCTCAGGAATTTATCGCCTATTTAGAAAAAGAAGGATTTTCCTATGTCAAAGACGATAAGCTTTTCTATCCTTACTTTAGAAAGAGTGAATGTCTTCACTCCTTCTTGCTTGAAAAGTTAGATCATGTGGACGTTCTCGCTGGTAAAGCGATTGAAGTCTATCCTGACAAGAATGAAATCTTGTTATTCGTGGATGGTAAAAAGATTATCTATCACTTTAATGATCTAGTCTTAGCCATCGGCGGAAGAAGCTATGACCGCCAGGACTACGATTATCAACTCTTGGATTCTTTAAAAGTGAGATACCTTCCTTACCAGTCCATGTTATGTCCAGTAAAGACGGTAGAAAAGATTCCTGCTTATCTCAATAAGAATCGTTTAAGAGGAACACTATCTTTATATAGTGGTGATAAGAAACTCTATGAAGAAGAAGGAGAGCTTCTCTTTAAAGAAGATGGTCTTTCTGGTATTGCTGTTTTTAACTCTACAGTTGCTTTATTAAAAGAATTACAGAAGAACAAAAAGGCCAAATTCCGTTATGTCTTTGATTATACTTCTATCCCAGGTTATCAGAAGAACACCTCTCTTAACTGCTATCCTGTCTTCCTGGCAAAATATTTAAAAGAGAAGAATCTACCTTTAGGTAAACCATTAGAATTCACCTTCCAGGAAACCTATTCCTTTAAGGAATCGCAAGCCAGTTATGGTGGGATTCTATTAGAAGAAGTCGATATGAAAACACTATCTTTGCAGAAAAATGCCAATATCTATGCAATTGGTGAAATGTTGAATGTAAATTTAATTTGTGGCGGT
>CACXYG010000232.1 GCA_902771745.1 uncultured Erysipelotrichaceae bacterium
GTGAAGTAAAAAATGGAAAATACGCAAAAACTAATTACAAGAAAGAAAAAATGTCAAAAATTCACGTAAAAAAATCTTTTGATTAAGACAAATGTCAAAAAGAAACTTAAAGGAAACTATAAAGCGATTTCATATTTTAAAAGTTAAACAAATATAAAAAAGAGAGGATATATTTGTCCTCTCCGTTTATCTATTCTTGCTTTTCTCTACATCAAACTTGTTGCCAGCAAAACGTTTATGTAATTTATCAAGATTCATCTGAGCCACTTCTTCTAACGTCGTATCAAGTCCTTCACAGGCTTCTGCTAGATACCATAAGACATCACCGAGTTCTTCTTTGAGATGCTGTTGATCTAGATCATGACCTTGGAATTTGACTTTCTTGATGATATCCGCACATTCACCACTCTCTCCTGCCAATCCTAGCGCAGCGTTGAGTAGGGGTTCTTTTTGGGCCTCTTCTGACATCAGTTCATTGGCTTGTCTTTGATATTCGTTAAAACTCAACTTTTCCATAATTAATCCACCTTTACTGTAAAGTCTTTCCTTAATAACTTATCCAACATCGGCTTCGTACCTCTAAGTAAATTACTATCCTCAGGTATCTTATCTAGATCAAAGAAGGCAATCAAAGAGGATTCATCATCATGTTCTTTATTTAAGTCGATATCTTGACTATTCACATAGGAGATAAAACATAAATCCATATAGTCGGTGACATCGCCATTAGGATAGGTCAACTGCATCTTGTTACCAGACTGAATCATGAATAAAGAGACATCGTTTAATTCAATACCAGTCTCTTCTCTGACTTCTCTTTTCACACCTTCCATGACAGTCTCATCCAGATCTAGAGAACCACCAGGAAGACAATACTGACCATTATCCGTTCTCTTTTCTAAAAGAATCTGATTCTTTTCATTTAACACAATACAACATAGACCGACCGTCAGCATTCTAGCATGTCCGATCATCTTTCTCATATAAGGGATATAATCTTTATCATTCATATTTATTTTCTCGCTTTGTTTCTTTTTTATATATAATATTATCCTATGGAAAATCTAAAACTCAATGTCAATCAGGCTTTAAAGTATCTAAAAGCCTCTTATCATCTCTATAGCATCATCAACAAGAAAGAAGAAGACTTCTTCTATCTGGATGATTCTATCCTCGTCAAGAGTGAACTCAAGTCATTTAAAATCAAAGAATATGACTTTCTTTCTCTTTATAAGGAATGCACCTTTTATCTTCTAGAAGATAATAACGAAGAGACGGTAGACGTAAAAAAAGACGAAGAATATTACTCTTGGCGTCAATAATACTTGAATTTTTTCATAAATTCAGTATAATGGATAAGCATTGCAAATTTCGAGGTATATATCTATGGGTAAGAAAAAGTATGAAGCTCGTGGCTTCGCTGACGAATGGAGAGTCAGAAGAGAAAAGAAGTTAGCTAAGGAAGCTAAGGCTAAGGCCGCCAAGAAGGCTGCTAAGGCTGCTAGCAAGACTGCTGAATAATTCTCTATTCGACAATCAAAATCGTTAAATCGAACTGGGGTAACCCAGTTCTTTTTTTTATGTTTTTTTACCACAACAAAAGCCCGGTTACCCGGGCTAATTTACGTTGTTATTATTCAGCTTTGGTGGTTTCTTCAGCAGGAGCAGTCTTAGCTTCTTCAGCCTTTAAAGCCTCCGTAGCCTGCTTGGTAGAAAGATCTAAATCCATAAGGATCTTCATTCTTTCTTCTTTTCTTCTTCTGGCAGCTTCTTCCTGGTTGGACTTGTTGGTGAACGCAAAGATGGCAATAAGGAAGGCAATCATAGCAACAATCATGACAAGGCTACCCCATAAACGGAAGTCCATGACACCATTGATATGGAAGAAGGTACCATTGATATGGAAGAAGGTAGCAAAGTCCTTCTGCATCTGATAGAGCGGATTTAAAGATAACTTGCCGACATTATAAGCGCAGACACCAAGGATGGCGAAGACAAAGCCTAAAAGCCAGATGGCGCCAAAGACGCTGTATAAGACGATTTCAGCAGTATAAAGTTTTCTTTTTGGTTTTGCAGTGTTTTCCATATAGTCTCTCCTTACTTAGCTTCTTCGGTAGCAGGAGCTTTTTCTTCAGCGGCTGGAGCAGCGGCTGGAGCTGGTGCATCGGCCTGAAGCTTCTTACCGAATTCCTGGAACATATTGTTTAACTTGTTCTGAGTAGCATCTAAGATTCTATCGAAATAAGCATTGAAGATATTGAAGAAGGCGTTGACATCAGTGGTCTGCTTCTTACCGGTGAAGATTTCACAATCGGCATAGACAGATTCTCTGGCATACTTGAATTCATCATCCTGGCCATCATTACCATAGGTATTCAAGACAGCGTTCATATCAGCGTTGATCTGATGGAATTCATTTTCAAGCATACGGAAGGATGGATCATTGGCGACATTGAATTCTGGATCTCTCTTTGGATCGATACCACCATGCTGTTTGGAATAGTTTTCGGTTAAGGTCTTAGCCATTTGGTTGATCTCAAGGAACTTGTTGCTAAGTAAGATACAGGAGATCTTACCAGCAAAGGCGTGGAAGTAACGGATATCAGTCATGACGAGCTGTTTGAAGTCTTCTTCTAAAGAATTTCTCTTTTTGAGTTCTTCTAAAGCAGCTCTCAAGAAGGATTCGATATAACCTCTGAGCTTGACGATGTTGTTGAAGAGTTCCAAGATCAAGGAGGATTCGACTCTGACCTTGTTATCCAAACCGACAGAGACGATTCTACCGTTTTCACCATAGACGTCTTC
>CACXYG010000233.1 GCA_902771745.1 uncultured Erysipelotrichaceae bacterium
TGGCCCCGAGTATTGTGATGCGTCATATTATACCAGCCACAAAAAATCCGTATTTATAGCTAAGATTTCATTACGTGCAATTGTACTTCCGTTAGAATTAAGCGAATAATAATTATTTTAAATTCAGATTACAACTAATGATGCTATCTAATTAGTCCGGTGAAGAATTAAGAGCGCATTTACTTTAAAAAGGCGCAACCTACAAAGGTTGCGTCAATTTTATTTCTTCTTATTTTTGTTCTTCTTAGCAGCACGGCGAGCAGCTCTGTTGGTTGCTTCACCTTGTTTTTTGCTGTCTGCGACATCATAACGATCTTCAGGAAGAGCGGCCGCTGCTTGTGCTCTGGCAACTTCATATTTCTGATGGAATTCTTCAATTGATGCATCAGCATCGACCTTTTTGCGTCTGATCCATTCCAAAGCCATGGCGGTATCCCAGAAATTCTCTTCTAAAGCTTGTAAAGCTTCTTTCTTTGAGACATCATCGCCAGCCATCGTTCTTAACAAACCTAATCTTTCTCTCTGATCTTTTGTCAACATAGTGCGTGTCTCCTTTTTGAAGTATCTCTAATATTGTTTCATTTTCTTTGGTTTTTGACAATATTATTTGTTATCAACCAGCTCTGGATGTTCTTCCAGATACTGTTTTATAACAACCATCGTCTTGTATTCCCTTTGATTGTATCTGGTTTTGTTACGATGTTCTTTATATAAGATACGACGATTGATGCTGATAGCCTCATCGACAGTGAGTTTTACAACATGCATGCCATATCGTCTTTCTTTTTTGGTCCAGTGTTTCTTGCCGATCTCATCCGTGACTTTACAGAAGTAGAGTCTGTTGATCTGATGGAAGATATAGTTGTCGTGATTGGATTTTCTCTTCTCATCGACATAACCAAATTCCTTGATGGAATCGACAATGACATTACGACCCAATTCTTCTTTGATTTCTCGAATCAAAGCTTCTTGATCATTCTCGCCTTCTTCCAGTGCTCCACCGGGTAATTTCACTTCACCAAACTTGGATTGAACCAGCCATAACTTACCATCATCAAAAATAATTCCTCGCACTGTCTGGCGAAGAACGACCTCTTCTATACCGTCGTAATTATGAGCATCGAGAATAAATAATTGTTTCACATAAATATAGTATCAAATTAAACCTTTAAATGTTGAAAAACATTACTATTTTTATGTTTATTTATGCTCATTTATTCAAAAAATAATTTCGTAATTTGAAAGTTTATCATAAACGCAAACAATCGCTCAGGAGACCTTAGATTTAAAGGGCTTTCATATTATAATGAGAATAGATTTTAAAGGAGGCCAATTTATGGCAAATAGATTCGTTTTGAATGAAACTTCCTATCACGGCGCGGGCGCTGTGAAAGAGATCGTAGGTGAGATCACAAGGCGCGGCTTCCGCAATTGAACAGAGGTTTCAAAAAGGCATTAGTCTGCTCCGATGCATCCTTGATCAAGTTTGGTGTCACCGCCAAAGTCACTGATTTATTAGATAAAGCCGGTATCGCTTATACCATCTATGACAACATCAAACCAAACCCAACCATTGAAAACGTCACTTCTGGTGTCAAAGCTGCTAAAGAAGCCAAGGTTGATTTCATCATCGCCATCGGTGGTGGTTCTTCCATGGATACCGCTAAGGGTATTGGTATCATCCTTACCAACCCAGAATTCGAAGATGTCCGTTCTTTAGAAGGCGTTGCTCCAACCAAGAATCCAGCTCTTCCAATCTTTGCCATTCCAACCACCGCTGGTACTGCTGCTGAAGTCACCATCAACTACGTCATCACCGATGTGGAAAAAGAAAGAAAGTTTGTCTGTGTCGACGTTCATGACATTCCTGTTGTCGCTTTCGTCGATCCTGATATGATGTCCTCTATGCCAAAGAGCTTGACTGCTTTCACCGGCATGGACGCCTTAACCCACGCCATTGAAGGTTATACCACCAGAGGTGCTTGGGAATTATCTGATATGTTCCATCTCAAGGCTATCCAGGTCATCGCCAAGAACTTACGTTTGGCTTATGAAAATGATCCAGTCGGCAGAGAAGAAATGGCCTTAGGTCAGTACATCGCTGGTATGGGCTTCTCCAATGTCGGTTTGGGTATTGACCACGCTATGGCTCACACCCTTTCTGCTCACTATGATGTTCCACATGGCAAAGCCTGCGCTATGCTTCTTCCTATCTCCATGGAATTCAACAAGGAAACCACTGGTGATAAGTTAAAGTACATCGCGGAAGCTTTTGGTGTTGATACCACCAATAATTGAAGAAATCAGAGAAGAAGACCTTGATGTCTTAGCTTCTGACGCTTTAAAGGATGCCTGCTATCCAGGTAACCCAAGAGAAGCGACTCATGAACAGGTTGTTGAGTTGTTCAGACTATTATTAAAGAAATAATAATCTCCTTTCTAAAGACTGGTCGATTGTTCGACCAGTTTTTTTGTTCAAAAAAAGAGCCATAAAAAGACCTTTTCTTTTCTCAAAGAAAACCATTTTATGGCTGGCGATAATTTCCTTTTATTCTCTCCCTTTTTTCTTATATTGGGTGAAGCAAGGGGCATTCACCCAATACAAGCGAAAAAGAAAATTTACTTTCAGAGTTACTTGGAGAATTCTGAACAATCATTAGTCAATCTTAAGACGTACCGCATCATCCCGACGATCTATAAAGGTGTGAAATCTATGGTTGATGATTAATGAAGATCAGCAGCATCAATTGTTACACCAGAGGTATCCAGACCACTGATACTCGAAACATCATAGCCATCTTTATAGGCTTTCTCTAAGGCTTTATTAAAGCCTTCCTGAATTGCGTCCTGAATTCTATTAGCTTCATCAGCGCGCCAAAGAGTAATACCACCTCTTAAGTAAGCCGTTCCGCTACCATACACATCGCAATAAAGACCGGTGCTAGGTGTGACAGCAGGTAACCGTCTCTCAATTTCTGATGCAATCATGTATCCAACACTGTCATCTGGTGTTTTCAACGAGGATTCATCATCTGAAGGTGGTTTTATATGTGGATATCTTTTTGGCTCACTACTAGAGGAACTAGATGAAGAAGAGGATGAAGAAGAACTAGATCTATGCTCATCACGGATATTGCCCCATGCTCGCCAAGCAAGGGCGATACCAAAAGGAATACCAAGTAAGCCAAAAATAACACCATTTACAGTAGCAACGATACCAAAGATGGCAATCGCAACACCAACTAACATCCAAATATAATTAAAGAAGGCGTTATATAATTTTTTAAAAGCAAGAACAATAAGAACAGCTGCGACAACTAATGAAATAATTACACCTATTTCCATACGTGTTATCCTTTCTTTTCTTCATCTTTTTTCAATGGATGAGCCTTACGATAAGCTTGATTCTTCTTAAAACCAGTAAAGCCAAAGTAACCAGCACCACCCAAAGCTGGAAGCATCAAAATCAAAAAAGCTGGATTTACAGCAATGGTAAGAATCAATCCGACAATAGCCACAATGCCTAAGCCGATACCTTTGAAAATTCTACCTGTGGCGTCATGAAGATCATAATCATCGTACCATTCATATAATTCAGAATTCGTATATGGTTCTTGAGCATCCATCTTGGCGATTTCAAATTTAATACCTCCAATCATGATGGTGATTTCTGTTAAAGCATCACTACGACCATCTGTCTCACGCATGATAACCTGTTTGATGGTGGCATGACCGCTTTTGCTTTTGCGGCCAATGGAAAAGCCTGGTTCATCAATGGACCCTATATAATGGGTTACGAAATCCATATAAGAAGCCAAATTACTCGGATTATATTTGGAGTAAACATCATAGAAATCAAAGTAGATTTCTTTAGAAAGATTCTTTTCAAAATGAACCTCTATACCAATAAGTGCATCCATATAGGGGATATTGAAAATCAAATCTTTCGTCTTGTCTGTATGCTGAATAGATAATGTGTCTTTAACCAGTCCGGCATTCATCGTACTCTATCCTCCGAAAGGAGGATTTTTCTGTCATGGAAGAAACAAAAGAAGATATGACCAACCAGAAATCGGGAAGACAGATGACGACATATTCAGCCGAGATGAAGTTATCACTTCTCGCTGAGTACAGG
>CACXYG010000234.1 GCA_902771745.1 uncultured Erysipelotrichaceae bacterium
GGGTTCACGCCGCATTCCACGATCTTATAGTGGATCGTGTTGTCCGGCAGATTGATAACGACGGTCTCGCCGGGCTTTACCATGAAAACATGCTGATATGGGACGCCGTCGATGGTGACGCTATTTCGGTAGGTCACATCTCGGATCGTGCCCTTGTAGCGAACTGTGATCTCCTCCCCATTGTTCGGGATCAGCAGACGCTCCGCTGGTTGCTGGTTTTCTTCTTGGGCAGTCTTAAGATATTTTAAGGATGCATCAAAACCGCTAAGAAGTCCATCTTTGATGGTAACTGAGATGTTAAGAGAATCAAAGTCTTCATAGCCTAACATGGTTTTTAGCAAAGCGCCATGTTCCCCTTCTAAGAAAGTGTTGATGTTCTTTTTAAGATTGGTGATGGTTTCTTCGTTAAGAGAAAGTTCAATGGTAAAGTTCTTATCATCCTTGATGTTTGTTTTCTTGAAGGTGACTAAGTCATTATTGGAATTGCTGATGAGATTATAGAGGTTGATCTTTTGTAGGATGGCATCAAGGATGTCTGTCAATTTGATTGTTAGGACAGTATTGGTAACATCATTTTGATTATTTGGAATCAGATAGATATTTCCTTTCCCATCATAGACAATTTCTAGACTCTTGAATTCATCAAGTAGACTTGCATAAGAACCTAAGGAGTCTTTTGCAACGCTCTTGATCAAGCTGATCAGGGAATTGAGCATCTCATCACCTTGTAAATTGCAATAGAAGTTTAATGTGCTATATAACTCATCTTCTGTCAAGCGAGCGGTATCAAAGGAAAGATCGCCATCGATATTCAAGATCATAGGAACACCCTGAAGGTCTATGGTGACATCGCCAGTGAGGTTGACACCTTTGGCTAAATCTAATCTCTTTACAGAATCGAGTAGCTCATCCTTGATTTCTCTTTCTTCATCCTGAAGAATTACCTTACTTGGATCAGCTCCTAATTTTTCTGCTAAGAAGGTTTCATTTGGAATGGTGATTTCTTCATTGACCTTAGAGAATTTGCATTCTCCAACCTGGGTGACCTTGCTAGAACCGATAAATGGTTTAGAGGCATCATAAACGGCATTGATGGAATAGGAAATCGGAGTGAAATCATTCTTCATAGATAAAGTGAGTTCAATCTTGTCAAAAGTGGGATAAGAAGATAGACCACCATTTTCCTTCAAGTCGATTTTGACCAAATTGGTGGCTAATTCATTATCCAGAGTGTACTTGATAGAGATGTTATCTTCTTTATCTGAAACGAGTTCTGCTTTCCTGATGGATTCATTGTTGAAGACATAACCCATGATTGTATACTGATCAAAGGAATAGGAAATCTGATGATAGTCATCCATGGTATAGACGTTATATTCCTTCATGTCTCTGCTGACAAGAATCTTTTCCTTGTCCACCATGTAGAATTCATTCTGAATGGTCATGAATAAAGAGGTGGAATAATCTTTGCTATAGAATTTGTTTCCACTCTTATAGATACAACTATCAAATTCGATGTTGTAATCAAAAAACATGACCTTGGCTTTCACACTACCTGTGGTGTTGGATTCATAAGATTTCAATCCGCTTTTTAGGTTATAGATGAAGGCGTAAGCAAGAGAATTGTAATCCTTGTTCTTTAAATAAGGATCGGTTGGTGATCACTTCTTCTTTATCATCACAACCAACCAATGATAAAGAAAGTGGGACTAAGAGTAATAATTTTGCTAGTTTGCTTTTCATAAAAATGTCCTTTCTTTGGAGGAGGTTTCTATCATGTGCTAAAAACGTTGCTCTACGTTTTAGAGATAAGAAATCATGATCCTGATATTTAGAAGCAGTTTAGATTTTATCTTTGCCAGATGACGTAATACTTAGACCTTGACATAAAAGAGATTTTCTTCCTTCATGATATTTTTCCTCTTTTGCTCTCTATTATTATATCACTATAGGATAAAACCAAGCAAGAATAGGAAAAGAGAAGAATCTTTGATAGTAAAAATTCAATGGAAAAGGCCTTAAATTTACTATATAATCGAAATTCCATTTTTAACCATAAAAATTAAAATGTTTCTACCGATAGAGAATGTGATACATATTTAAAATATCGATTATCATTGACTTTTTAAGTGATGGTTATATTATAAGAAAAAAGTAGTTTGTATTATGAAGAAAATTTGGAAACTTTTGATGTTGATTGCCGGACTATGTTTACTCGGAACTGGTATTTGGCGCGGTTACTATGTCTATCAATCTGCTATGGTCATCATCCTTGGTGGTACTTCCTCCATTGTTTCTTTAATTATCGGTTTCCTCGTTGTTGTCTTTATTCTTCAAGTTTTCTTCTCCAGTATGATGACTTTCTTTAAAGGTGATAATAAGAACTTGAAGAAAGCTATCCTGGCTTCCATCTTTGTAATTGGTTTGAGTGTGGCAGATCTTATCCTCGTTCGTGTTGAAATTTGCAGAATTCTTATGCTTGTTTCCGCCGGTTTCTTGTTGGTTGCTGCCTTAATGTTTAAATTTGCTAAACCAGAACAGGCTGAAGAAAAACCTTCTAACGATAATCCAACGGAATAAGACGAAATCAGTTTCTATTAGAGGTCCGATATGGCTAAATCTGTTTTAGGATTGGCCCTATCGGGCTTTTTTCCATTCACTAGGAATTTACTTTTTTATTGCGGATTGAAACGTTCTGGTATGAGTGTGAAACTCAGTTTTCAATTGACTGAATTTTTGTAAATTATCATTCA
>CACXYG010000235.1:0-1441 GCA_902771745.1 uncultured Erysipelotrichaceae bacterium
CTGGAATGCATTATTGAATGCGTCCTTTCGTAGCGACTATATTATATCGCGACACACCTTTTATGAAAATGAATACCACGCACTTTCACAATTGGATTTTTATTTAAATAATCCAAATAAATACCCTCTAGATGATTCTTCAAAATACAATCAAACTCTTTACGATGATTGCGCATGCCTTGGAACGCTGCTCTGACTTTGGCAGTCTGATCTAACTGAATATCCAAAGCAGGATAAACCTTAGTGAATTCATCCTGAGAACGTAAGAAGAAGGATTTGACAATATCTTCTTTGGAAGAGAACAAACGATAATAGGAAAGACGACTCACACCAGCTTTCGCACAGATCTGGGTGACCGTAATCTTTTCAAAGTCCTCTTTTTCCATCAAAAGGAATAAGGCATCGATGATGTAATCTTTGGCAAATGTTTCCATAACGGGTATACCTTAACACAAAACATAGCAATTTGTTTCCTTGATATAACAAACAAATTACCTTTGTTATATTGCTATTGTTGTCTCTTGCTTGGCTTTTTAAAATGATAGCGTCAAATAAGGAGAAACGAAAAATGAACGAACAAGAATTACAGGAAGTCAAAAACATCAAAGCCCAGTACGAAGATATCGAAGTTAGTAAATTAGAGAAATTAAAGAAATTAGATCAAAAGGTTCATCGACCAAGTGAAGTCTTCGCTTATGTCTTTGGGTCTCTCTTCACTTTGATCTTAGGTGTTGGTATGTGCTTATCTATGAAGGTCATCTTCACTTCTTGGGATTTTGGCTTCTATGCCGGCATCATCATCGGTGTTATCGGTTTGCTAGGTATTGGTTTAAATCCAATCTTATTTAAGAAAATTCGTGCCAATTCCAAAAAGAAACATCAAGAAGAAATCTTACAGCTTTCTAATGAGATTTTATCTTCCAACGCCGCCCCTGAAACCAACAAATAATTACCATATAAATGTTTCCAAGTACAGAAATGTCCAACCACAGGTTGGACATTTTTAATTGTCGATGATTTGCCAATCAATAGGTGCAAGACCACTCTCTTCCAGATGCTGATTTACCTTCTTGAAGCAATCAGAATTAAAGAAACCTCTTGATGCACTTAACGGACTTGGATGTGCGGTATGAACAATACGAGCTTTAGGATTATGAATCAACTCTTTCTTCTTTAACGCATAATTACCCCATAAGAGATAGACAATCGGTTGATCTAATTGATCAAGAATAGAGATGACAGCATCAGTAAAGGTTGTCCAACCGAGTTTAGAATGAGAATTGGCTTCTCCTTCTTTGACGGTCAAAGATGCATTTAATAACAAGACACCTTGCTTAGCCCAGGCTTCTAATCCACCGTTATGACGTGGTCTTGGATATCCGTATTCGAGATTCAATTCTTTATAAATGTTGATAAGAGACTTGGGTAAGATGATTCCTTC
>CACXYG010000235.1:1453-2094 GCA_902771745.1 uncultured Erysipelotrichaceae bacterium
TTCCGAAACAGAGAACGCTAAACCATTTGCCTGACCATCTTCATGATAGGGGTCTTGACCAAGGATGACGACTTTGACATCTTCTGGTTTGGTCAAAGAAAAAGCACGGAACACCTGATCACAGGGTGGATAGACTCTCTCTTGCTCATAGCAAGAAGAGACGGTATCAATCAGATTCTGATAATACGGTTTGGTGATTTCATCTTTCAGTAAATCTTTCCAGGCTTCTGGTAAAGATTCCAATTGATGTTTAATCTCTGTCTTCGTCATCGTCGTCCTCACGATCTCTTTCTTCTGGATGTTGTTCGTAATACTGACTTCTCTGCTTCATGAATAAAGAAATATCCTTCACCATAGAATAACCGAGAACTAAGACAGCAGCGACAGCGATAAATATTGCTACCAAAGCATAAATAGCCCAATTATAAAGAACGTTGATAACAATACTGGTAGCAAGAATGACCAAAGATACAAGAAAGAGCCATACGGATGGATGCTCATTTAATCTGAATTTCATGATATATACCTCAAAACAATGACAATATTATATATGATAAAGACCAGTCTTGCGACTGGTCAGTTTAATCTTTGAACCATTCTGACTTGATGAACTTCATCGTCTGTTCTAAGTCTTCATCTTC